>JASFHM010000030.1:0-8497 GCA_050123215.1 Phycisphaerales bacterium
GTGAACGATTTTTTCATTTGCAGCTATGGTTTCTATGAGCCTTTCGGTAATTTCTGTCGGATACAGGTATATCAGGCGAATCCAGCGGAGTTGGTTAATACCTGCCAGCTTGTTCAAAAGACCGGCCAATCCATCTTTTAGTTTCAAGTCCCGGCCGTAATAAGAAGTGTCCTGACCTATTGCGTTCAGCTCAACAGCGCCTGCGTCTGCTAATTCTTTCGCCTCAGCCATAACCAGCTCGGTCGTTTTGCTTCTGAACCGACCCCTGATAGCAGGTATTGTGCAAAATGAGCATCGATGGTCGCAGCCTTCACTTATTCTAAGATATGCCCAGTGGCTTGGCCCGATCCGCAAACGTACCCTGTCATCATTAGCTAAATCATCTTCGCCACCCAGGAAGGTGAGTTGCTTATCTGAGGCCATTGTCTCGTTGATGATTTGTGCGATATCATCGCGTCTGCCCAATCCCACGATTGCATCAATACCCTTTGCCTCTGCAAAAAGCTCTTTACCCATGCGCTGAGACAAACAGCCGGTCACTATCACTTTTTTGACTCGGCCGGTTCTCTTACATCCTGTGGCTTCATTTATAATGCTCATCGCTTCGGTCTTGGCTGGTGCGATAAAACCGCATGTATTGATTATGACGACGTCGGATTGTCCGAGCTTAGCTGATATGACCAGTCCGCTTTGTGCAATTTCTGCCAACATGCGCTCGCTGTCAACCATGTTTTTCGGACAACCCAGCGCCACAAACCCTACTGTTATTGGGCTATTTTTACGATTCTTCATGGTTTAGAGATTAACATACATGTATGTTTGAGTCACCTCGTTTTGGCTCGCGCAGCAGTTAATTTTTAATGTTAAAGGTTGAAAGTGTACGATATTTGTATTATAATCCCCTAAGGCTGGGTTTTATATGGTGAACCGTTTTTTCAGAGCCATCTTCAAGGATGGAATAATCCGAATTCTGCCCGTTATATTGCTGCTTGCAATTTCGGGCTGCGGTGATTTTTTTGAGAAAAAGTCCACCGAGCTTGAAACTCGCAAAATCTTGAGCGAGCTTGAGCAGGTGAGGGAAATTCCCAGCGTCACCAATCCTTTGCCGGAGATGTATCGCGGCGGCTCCAAAAGAGTTCACGTGAAAGACGGCGTGAAACTTCTCTACTTCACTAAGAATCATACTGTTGACAAGCTCGCTAATCTGATAAAGCAGCAGCTTGGTCATAAGGTTGACCAAAACCCGGCTACTAATCAGTTGATAATCCATTGCCCGGATGATGCTCAGGCTGATAAAGTCCTCGAATTTCTCGCTCTTGTGGATGTTCCGCCTATCCAGGTCAACATAGATTGTCTGGTCTTGGAACGCTTCGCCGATATGACTATGGACTGGGAGACTACTATACTACTGGAAAATTTTCTTGGCGAAGGAATAACTCTTGGTGCGAGCAAATTTCCCGATGCAGCTTTTCCCGGCGCTGCTCTTCGTGAGTCGAAAAGGGCTGAGTTCGGTCTGGACTTCGGATATTGGAGAAGCGAAGGGAAGAGCGGACATCAATTCAGAGCGATGGTGGATATGCTGATTTCCAGAGGGTATCTGAAAGTTCTGATGAATCCTCAGCTTGAGACTATCAATGGCCAAAAGGCCAAAATCGTCTCTCGCGAAAATGCCCCGCTGGAAAAGATAGTCGCGAAGGAAGGTGTGGACCCCTATTCTCTTACAGAATACCAGTGGGTTGAAGACGCTCTCGAAGTCATACCTCATGTTTTTGCCGATGGCTCTGTCGGTCTGGAAACGAATGTCAAGATAGGCTCGAGGTCAAAGCCCGAAGGTGTTGTTCAGGTCTCAATTATTACCGAACGCTCCGTTGATGTTAGTGAAAACCGCATAGCACCGGGTGATAGTCTTGTTATAGGCGGGCTTAGAAAATCCGAGAAACGCTCTATTATAAGGGGAATTCCGTTCTTCAAGGATCTACCTGTTGTGGGCGTATTGTTTTCCAGTAAAGATTTTGAGGAAAAAGCTACGGAGATAATCTTCATACTCACGCCAAGTATATCTTCCGGAGGTGTCAAGTATGCTAAAATGGCTGAAGATATCAGTAAGAAGCACGAAATACTTAAACCGGCAATGGGAGTTCAGGAAGCTTTTACCGACCCATTTGGTGCTGGCATTTATATTAAAGTTGCTGAGGAACAGGCCAGGGAAGCCCAGTTTGAAAAGTTAAAATCCGAGATTGAAAAAGCCGAGGCGCTTGGGCAGGTTGACCTGGCTAAGAAAAAACTGCTCGAAGTTGTTGAACAGCTTGAAAAAGAAAAAGCAAAAGCCCAAAAGGCTCAAGCAGAAGCCCAAAAAGCCAGGCATCAGGCCGAGCAGGCGCAAAAACAGGCTCAAGCCGCTGCCGAACAGGCTAAAAAAGCAAAAGAAGAAGCCGAGCAAGCGAAACAACGGGCCAAGCAAGCTGAAAACCAGAAATCCCCCCCGGTCGGCGCCGATGCCAACAAGACCAAGTAGACTTAACAACAATACCACCTGGATAAATTACCAAATCCTGTTATAATAATCCGCGGTGTATTACTGATAAGTCCACATTAGTGCGGAGGAAAAATAAATGGCTGATTTCAATCTCGATGAATTCAATCTGGACCAGACACCTCAAAAAAACCTCGACCCTATCCCCTTTGACGATAGTGATGACGGCTCTTCGGACAATCAGGTTTCCCATGCTCCACTTGATTTGGGTGGCGGAGCAAGTCCGGCTCCGGCTGCACCGAAACCAGCGCCGGCGCCTGCTCCTGCTCCTGCTCCGACACAAGCTGTTTCTCTCGGGAAAACTGCTTCTGCTCCGGCTGCCTCGGAGGCCAGGATTACCGGCGTAAAGATATTCTTTACCAAGCTCCACGCCGGCGCTCTCGATTTTCTTGGTGAGCAGATAACCGAATGGCTCAAGAAGAATCCCGGCATAGTCGTTAAACGTACCAACGCTGTTGTCGGTGAAGTGGCCTCCAAAAAAACCGAACCCAATCTTGTTATCACTGTTTGGTATTAGCCGTCGACTTAGCCGTCACCAGCTGTAACAGGACCGATGACGCACACCAAATCTGTCTAAGTAGCGGCCAAATGGCTATGTACCAGGATGTACGGACGTGCTGAAAACGCCGTTTTTCTCCTACATTGCATTTGGCTGAAATTTCTTGACAGCTTCCGTGTTTTGAGGTACTTTTCACTGTTCGGCTGCTGTATGCGCAGCGGCAAGCGGTTGTGGTTTGAGCATTGGAGGTAATTTGTGGCGAACGAATTAGCTAAGCAACTTATTAACGCCGGAGCCCATTTTGGGCATGGTGCGAGCCGCTGGAATCCCAAGATGCAGCCCTATATCTTCGGAAAACGCGGCAAAATCCATATCATCGATATCAGAAAAACTCTAAAAGGCCTGCTAATCGCCAAGAAGCTCCTTGCCGAGGTTGTTTCCTCCGGCAAGGATGTAATCTTCGTCGGCACCAAGCGTCAGGCCCAGAAATCTGTAGAAACCGCCGCTCAGAAATGTTCTATGCATTACGTTTCGCAGCGATGGCTCGGCGGAATGCTCACTAATTTTAGAACTATCCGCAGCCGGCTGCAGAGGCTGGAGCAGCTCGAAGCCATGACCGCCGACGGTACTATCGACAGCGAGAGCAAAAAGCAGGCGTCACGGCTTAAACGTGAGATGCGCAAAATCAAGTCCAACCTCGATGGTGTAAGAAAGATGTCCCAATTGCCCGGTGTGGTTGTAGTTGTCGATGCCCGAAAGGAATATATCGCTCTTAGAGAAGCCAAAAAGCTCGGCATATCAACTATCGCGATTCTCGATACCGACTCTGACCCTGACACTGTTGATGTGCCGATACCTGCGAACGACGATTCAATCCGTGGTGTCGGATTGTTACTGAACGAATTAGCCGATGCTGTTGCTATTGGCAAGACAATGGCGCCATTCGGCCGAGCTTCGGTGAAAAGACCAAGGCGTGCACGTGCCAGTCGTTCGGCGCTTGCCCGCGCTGAAGAATCGGCCCCGGCCGTTGCCGTGGCCGAGCCCGCCGCTTCGCAGCCGCAACAGGAAGAATCGGCTGAAACGCCGACGCCGGAAGCTGAACAATCCCGGCAGTAATGAAGTGTTGGAATATAGACCGGCGCTTCCGGTCTAATCGCAAATGAAGTCGACTGCTGAACAGAAGCGGTTATAAAATTTGAACGTTAACCATTTAATCAATTATCGGGAGAACGAGATGTCTGAAATCTCAGCTGCTACGGTCATGAAGTTAAGGAAAATGAGCGGACAGGGCATGATGGACTGCAAAAAGGCCCTGGCCGAGGCTAATGGTGATATGGATAAGGCCATGGATATACTTCGCAAGAAGGGCCTGGCAACTCTTGCCAAAAGGGCCGAACGTGAAACGTCGGAAGGTATGGTTATCAGCAAAATCACCGATGACGGCAGATGCGCAATTCTTGCCACACTCTGCTGCGAGACCGATTTTGTCGCCAAGAGTGACGACTTTGCCACTCTGGCTGATAAGTTACAGGAGTATGCGATGGCCTGTTCGGACGATGTGTCCACAGATGCATTTCTGAGCACCGAAGTCGACGGTAAAAGTTTCAATGATTTGATTACTGAAACCGTCAGCAAAACAGGCGAAAAGACACAATTGGGCGACTATGCCAGATGCAAGCTGGATGGCCCCGGTTTGTTGAGCGTATATGTGCACTTCAATAAAAAAGTCGGTACGATGCTTCACATCGAAACCGGCGATGACAGTGTTGCCGCTGATGATTCCTTCAGGACTACCGCCAATGACATTGCTATGCACATCACTGCAACCAAGCCGCTGGCCCTTGATAAGGACGGTATCGACCCGGATGTGCTCGAAAAAGAAAAGGCTATCTTCGCCGAGCAGGTAAAGAACAAACCTGCCGAGATTGTTGAAAAAATTGTCGAAGGCAAAATGAAAAAATTCTATGCCGAGAACTGTCTTTTGGCTCAGCCGTTCGTAAAAGACGACAAAAAGTCCATCTCTCAGGTGCTGGCCGAGGCTGCAAAGAATGCCGGAGGCACCGCTAAGATAAAACGCTTTGTTCGCTTCGAAGTCGGATAAAATTCACAGAATTAAGTTTCTTGCGGCCTTGGTGACTGGCTGGTAATATATCGCCGTACTTAAGTAGAGGGATGAACCACTTAAGATGGGCCAGAGTAAATACAATCGAGTGCTGCTGAAAATTTCCGGCGAGAGCTTTTGCAAGCCCAGCGGATTCGGTATCGACGGTGACCAGCTTGACTCAATTGCCCGGCGTGTCGACAAGCTGACCGAACTCGGTGCTCAGGTTGCCATAGTCAACGGTGCGGGTAATTTCATTCGCGGCGAGAATTTTTCCGAAAAAAGTAGTATCCCTCGTAACACCGCCGACTATATGGGTATGCTCGCTACTATTATCAATGCATGTGCTCTGCAGGAGACTCTCGAAAAGATGCAAAGGCCCACGCGAGTGCTCAGCGCTATCGAGGTCTCGGCTATCTGTGAAAAATTTGTCAGAAGAAGGGCCCTTCGGCATCTCGAAAAAGGCAGGGTCGTAATACTGGCAGGCGGAACAGGAAATCCATTCTTTACTACCGATACATGCGCCGCTTTGCGGGCATCGGAGCTTGACGCGGATTTGGTAATAAAGGCTACCAACGTCGAGGGCGTTTACAGCGCCGACCCCGATGATAATCCCGATGCCAAGCTGTTCGAGAAGCTCACGTATGCGGAAGTACTTGAGAAGAACCTGCGCGTAATGGACCACTCGGCCATCACCCTTTGTCGCGATAGTAAGATTCCTATCGTTGTGCTGAATATCTTCAAAGAAGGTAACCTCACAAAAGCTATCTGCGGCGAAAAGGTCGGTACGCTTATTAGTTAATTTTCGGAGGATGAAAATGCCAACCGGCAGAATCGTTACTGAGAATGAAAACAAAATGAAAAAAGCCGTTGAGCATTTGCATGACGAGCTAAAAGGCGTCCGCACCGGAAGGGCATCGACCGGTCTGGTTGAGAATATCAAGGTCGATTATTATGGTAACCCGACCCCATTGAAGCAGCTTGCGACACTGGCCGCTCCCGCAGCCGACATGGTGGTTATAAAGCCGTTTGACCCGGCCTCGCTGAAAGAAATTGAAAAGGCCATAAAGAACAGCGATTTGAGCATCGCTCCGGTTATCGACGGCAAGGTGATAAGATTGAATATTCCGCCCCTTAGCGAAGAACGCCGTAAGCAAATGGTCAGCCAGGCCAGGCAACTCGGCGAGCAGACTAAGGTTAGTGTCCGCAACATCCGCAGAGATGCTATAAAACACCTTGAGCAGCAGCAGAAGGACAAAGCTATCACTGAAGACGATTTGAAAAAAGGCAAAGAGCGAATCGACAATATTACCAAAGAGTATGCCGACAAGATTGACGAAATCATCAAATCAAAATCCGATGAGATAATGCTCGATTAGAGCATAAACATTTTTCAAGAATCCCCAAATTGCACAGAATGGCCGAATGACTTACTTTTGGGCCTTAGTTCTGATATTGATTAACCTTATTTGCCTGTCACTGGTGGTCTTTATGGTGCCGGGCAATTGGCTGATGGTAATAGTAACGAGCCTTTTTGCATGGTGGCGATGGGAGGATGGCTTTATCTCAATTTACACGCTGGCTGCGATTACAGCCCTGGCGGTACTCGGAGAATTACTCGAACTTTTGGGTGGGGCCGGTGCCGCTAAGAGTGCAGGAGCCGGTTTCCGGGGGTCGGTAGCGGCGATTTGCGGCGCCATTGGCGGAGCAGTGCTGGGAACTTTTTTGATACCGATTCCAGTGCTTGGAACACTGCTCGGTTCGAGTATAGCGGCTGCGGCGATGGCTGCACTCGTGTCAGGCTCGGCTGGACATAAACGACCGATGCACCTGGCTGTTACGACGGGGCTGGGCCAGTTTTTCGGAGCAAGTGTCAAATTAGTCCTTGGGGTTGTGATCTGGGCGGTGGTGGCTGTAGCGGCGTTTTGGCCGTAATAACCTGTGGAGTGCCGGAGGCTGAAATTGCAGCGTTAAACTAATCGGTTGATTTACTCCGGTAATTCTGTAAAATGTTCGGGCTTTAGTGTAAAGGGGGAACAGCTATATCTGGAGGTACGTGCGGTAAATGTGTGAAGTGAACGAAGTCAAAGTTGGTCAAATATTAAAAGACAGACTTGATGAATCTAATCTCGAAAAACTTTCGGCTCTGGCAAATCCGAAGCTGCATCTGTTCGTAGCCGATGCGATTGAGTTGTGTCAACCTGATACGGTCTTTGTTGTGACTGATAGTGCCGAAGATTCAGCATATATCCGAAAACAAGCCGTCGAGACCGGCGAAGAAAAGTCTTTGGCGATGCAGGGCCATACAGTGCATTTTGACGGCTATTACGACCAGGCTCGCGACCCTGCGAATACGAAGTATCTATTGCGGCCGGGTGTGGATTTAGGCGAACGCATAAATTCGATTGATAAGAATACGGGTTTGACTGAGGTTCGTGGATTTCTTAAAGGCTCGATGAAAGGCAGGCAGATGCTTGTCTGTTTTTTCTGCTTGGGACCTACCAACTCCGAGTTCAGTATCCCCTGCGTGCAGATTACCGATTCACCTTATGTCGCGCACAGCGAGACGATTCTGTATCGTCCCGGTTATGAGCAGTTCAAAAAGATTGGCGACTCAGAGAATTTTTTCCGCTTTCTGCATACCGAGGGCGAGCTGGAAAACTTCGTCAGTAAAAACATCGACAAGCGCCGCGTGTATATAGACCTCGATGATAATATTGTTTACAGCACCAACACTCAGTACGGCGGCAATACCATCGGGCTCAAAAAACTGTCGCTTCGGCTGGCAATCCAAAAGGCCGATGCCGAAGGCTGGCTTGCCGAGCATATGTTTGTTATGGGCGTGCATGGGCCGAGCAGCCGGGTTACCTACTTTACCGGAGCATTTCCGTCGGCCTGCGGTAAGACCTCAACCTCAATGCTGCCGGGCCAGACGATTGTCGGCGATGACATTGCGTATTTACGCAAAAAGGATGGCCAAATGCACTGCGTAAATGTTGAGCAAGGAATATTCGGGATTATTCGCGATGTAAATGCCGAAGACGACCCCATTATTTACAAGGCGATTACAATGCCCGGCGAGGTAATATTTGGTAATGTTCTGGTTACCAATGACGGCAAAGCCCATTGGCTTGGGATGGGCTGTGATTTGCCGAAAGAAGGAACCAATTACGCCGGCAAATGGCATGAGGGGATGACCGGACCGGATGGCAAGGAAGTATCGCCTTCACATAAAAATGCCCGCTATACCATAAGGATAAGCGACCTCGAGAACAAAGATAAACTGATGGATGCTCCCGAAGGAGTACCGGTCGGCGGAATTTTCTACGGCGGCAGAGACAGCGACACCTGGGTGCCGGTAGAG
>JASFHM010000031.1:0-8449 GCA_050123215.1 Phycisphaerales bacterium
TCGGGTCACTGAGTTTGGCTGCAAGTGCGGGTGAAGGTTCCAAATCGGTCAGCACTGTCTGAAGTGCTTGGTTTATCATTGCTCCGCAGACTTCAAAAGCCTGATTGTCACTCTTAACATCTTCGAGATCGTCGTGTACCATCTGGCGTGCAAATTTCATGACGGCAATACGCCGGGCGTTCTCATCGCTGTAAGGCTCTTCGAGAACCTCGCCCTCCATAACCATTTGGCAGTCGAATCTCAGTCCTTCCCACGGCTCGGTCAGCAGCACCCTGGGCCTTTCATCGGAAATCATCAGGTACTTCCGCTTGGCCAGCAGGTCATCTTCATCGAAGGCCACCATGTTAAACCAAATCTTATAGCCTTTCTCTTTCTGGCCCTGCGAGGCCAGCACCTTTGTACTCTGGCTAAGCAGCGAATAATCTGGCATATGAATCAACGGCAAAACATCTGCGGCCGTACTCTTTCTCAGCTCGGTTAAATGATAAGCCTTGGCTATTTCTTTATCCGTCGGTGCACCTTCAGGCTTAAACAGATAGTACAAGTCCCTGATAACGCAGCCGGTCAATAGCACACTAAGCAAAACACAACAAAGCACAAATGCCGATAATCTTGCCGTTCTCACGGTTCTATCCTCTCAAAAGGACACACTTACCATAGCACGAATTACTCTACGCTAACCGCTGTATTTATACTTCCTTCGCGTCAATCCACTTCATCATCTTGCGAAGTTCTCTGCCGACCTGTTCAATCTTATGGTCGTGGTCTTTCTCGTACAGCTCGTTGAACTTCTTTAAACCGCCCTTATATTCCTTGACCCACTCGGCCGCGAATTTACCGCTCGTTACTTCCTTGAGAATCTTTTTCATTTCCGCCTTCGTCTTGGATGTAACAATCCTCGGCCCCCGCGTCAAATCACCATACTCTGCGGTATTGCTGATGCTGTATCGCATATAGCTCATTCCGCCCTGATACATCAAATCGACAATTAGCTTGACTTCGTGCATACACTCGAAATACGCAACCTCCGGCTGATAACCCGCTTCGACCAAAGTTTCAAAGCCTGCCTTGATTAAAGAAGTCAATCCGCCGCAAAGCACCACCTGCTCGCCGAACAAATCCGTCTCGGTCTCTTCCTTGTAAGTTGTCTCCAATACGCCCGCCCGTGCTCCACCGATACCGTTGGCCCAGGCAAGAGCGATAGCCTTGGCATCACCTGTCGCGTCCTGCTCGACCGCTACGAGATTCGGCACTCCGCCGCCTTTCTCGTATTCGCTGCGGACCAGATGCCCCGGACCTTTCGGCGCAATCATAACAACGTTAACATCCTCGGGCGGAACGATATATTTGAAGTGGATATTAAAACCGTGACAGAACCCCAGCGTCTGCCCGGCCTTTAAGTTAGGCCCTATCTGCGATTCATACACCATCGCCTGAATCTCATCGGGAATAGTAACGATTATCAGCGTCGCTCCTTCCATCGCCGTCTTGATATCGCTCGGCCCGAATCCATGCTCGACAGCCAGTTTATAATTGTCCGTTCCTTCCAGCTCCGCAACAGCCACCTCAATCCCGCTGTCCCGCAAATTCAGCGAATGCGCGTGTCCTTGACTGCCGTAACCGATTACCGCCACCTTTTTGCCCTTCAACGCATCGATTGGAGCTTCGTTTTCGTAATAAATCGTCGCCATCTTCTGATTTCTCCTAAACAATTGAGCCTGTCAAAACAGAAAATTATAGCCAAATACCCCCGTCAGGCAAGAATAATCCGTTCCGCGTATTGCGTACTGAGTATCGCGGTCGGGGCGTATTTGTCATTGCGAGGCCTTGTTGTTAGGCCGCGGCAATCTCAACTACTCGCGACTGGGGTTATGTCATTGCTTCGCTGCGCTCGCAATGACAAAAGAAGCTACAGCAGTAAGTATAAAGGGGTGACGTTCAGTAAGAAGCTGAAGAAGTGGCGTGCGGAGATATGCTTTAACGGGATAAAAAAGCATTTGGGGTATTATGAAGATGAAGTTGCGGCGGCGAAGGAATATGACCGTGCGGCGATGAAGTATCACGGCAGATTTGCGAGACTTAATTTTGGAAGAGGGGAATAAGGTATAGGATGTGGAAAAGAAGGTTGTTTGGGGCGGGGAGTAGGTGTAGGATATAGCTCAAAATTGTGCGGGGAAATTGAGGAGATAGGTTATGATGTCAAAAAGTTTTGTCAGATATTCGTATAGCAGGCGGGGTGGGTACATTCTCTTGGTGATGTTGCTTCTTGTAGTTGTGCTTGGGGCAGTGGTTTGGTTTAACCCATCGGGGTTTTTTAGTAAGGGGGGAAAGGGGCTGCCTTGGAATCAGATTGGGCGAATAGTGCCGGAAGGTAAGGATGTTCCGAAGCCAAAAGAGGGACAGGTTAAGCTTGCAACGCATATGAAGCTTTCGGCAGAATGTGAGGAGAACGGTCAAAAAAGAGGTCAGGTTGTTATTGGTATCGCTCCGGACGGGCGAGTTCATGGGGCATGGTCGGCGGATTATTATCCGCAGGAAAAGGTTCGGTATGAAGTGGTAAGGGCGCTGTTCAAAGGCAATATTGACCCGAAGTATGTTTATGAAGATGATTCGGGCAAGGACCCGAGCAAGCTATATGTAATAACGAATGGTCCTTTTATGATTATGGAGACGAAAGAAGATTCGGGGCAGATGCGGACGGTTAAGGGTCGGCTTTATGTGACGGGGTGGATTAGCCCGGACTGTATGTTCGATGGGAAGGTGACAATTACATCGGACAAGAAAAACTATTTTGAATATGATTTCAAGGGGAAATTGGAGGAAGGTATGCTGATAATGCCTTCTGGGCCGATAGGTTTGCCGAGTATGTTGGGCAGGTGATTTTTCGACAAGGTGAGAGATGCTATGGTTAAGACGGAAGAAATAAAGGTTAAAACGAAGGGCAACTGCCACGTTGTGAATATTACCGATGAGGTGGCGGAGGCGGTCGGCAAATCGGGTATCAAAGACGGGGTGGTGACGGTATTTAACGTGGGTTCGACGGCGGGGATTACGACTACGGAATATGAGCCGGGGCTGGTGAATTATGATTTGGAGGCGGCGTTCGAGAAAATTGCGCCGGCAGATGCACGGTACGAACATGAAGAGACGTGGCACGATGATAACGGACACGCTCATGTGAGGGCTTCGCTGCTTGGTCCGTCGCTGAGCGTGCCTATTGTTGGTGGTCGGCTGACTTTGGGTACATGGCAGCAGATAATATTGATTGAGTTCGACACAAGAGCGCGAACGCGAACCGTAATTTGTCAAATAGTCGGCTGAGACTATCTTAACTCGGAGGCGCCAGTATAAAGGAATTCGTTTTTTCGCGATTGGCGGACTGGAGAGTCTATTATATGTTCGTTATGTAATTGTTGAGGCGGCAGCTTTACCTTGATTTGTCTGCCGGTTTTGAGCGTGAGTAGATAAGCGAAAAAGAACAACGCTGCAAGATTCAAACCGAAGGTCCAGGAGGCGTTGCCGTTTATGAAGAATGTATATCGGCTGCCCATTGCGAAGTCCCAGTTGAAGCTGTTGGCGCCGAATCGTATTGTTCCGAAGAGGCCAGAGGCGAGGCCGTATTGGAGGAACGGGGACGAGAAAAGCGGAATCTGGATTATCTGATAGAATCGCGAAAGAGAAATTCCGGCTTTGTAATCTTCGAGCAGGGCGACACCTGCAATAATGCCGATGGCGAATATGGCAGCAAAGGCGAGATTGATAATAGTCGACATGATGTTTTGGTTGTTGGCTGTGAACTGCTGAATCACGAGCATAATGCCAAAAAAGCCTCCGCCGATTTGGGCAACAGCGAGGATTCTTGTGAACCATCTTTTCATTGCAGGGCCTTTCAGAGTTTGTGTTTTAGTACATACAAATTATCGACTGGTCTGCAGGTGAGCTTAACGTGACAAGCGGGCAGCCGATTAATTAATTGTGAGTATTGACATCGGGTTAATCGTTGGAATAATGGTTCCGAGTGTTTGAGAAAGACATCAATTTAAATATGGGACGTTGCTATGAAAGTCACGGTATTTAATGGTTCTCCTCGTGCTGAGAATGGTAATACTCAGGCGATGGTCGAAGAATTTTGCAGAGGAGCTGAGAAAGCCGGTGCTGAAGTTGAGACGGTTTTTCTGGCTAAGAAAGAAATCAAGGGCTGTACCGGCTGTATCACGTGCTGGCTCAAGACGCCGGGCAAGTGCGTATTCGATGATGATATGAGAGAGCTGCTTGAGAAGGTCAAGATCAGCGATTTGATTGTTTTTGCGACGCCGCTTTATGTGGATAATGTCAGTGGTCTTATGAAGAATTTCATGGACCGGTTTATGCCTCTGCTTAATGCTCATCTTGAGACGGATGAGAACGGTGAGACGGTGCATGTATTGAATCAGAGTTCGCCTAATATCGCGGTCATATCAAACTGCGGTTATCCCGAGCAGTCGCATTTTCAGGTGCTTCGGTTGTTGTTTAAGCGAATCGCCAGAAATATGCACAGCGAAGTTGTTGCGGAGATATATCGCGGTGGTGGTGCTGTACTGACAGATGTAAATCTTCCGTTTTTCCTCAAACCTATTATCTGGAAGTATAACAGGTTGCTACGACAAGCCGGTCAGGAAGTGGTTGAAAAAGGCAGGCTCGGCGATGAGTTGAAAGAACAGCTTGAGAAGCCTCTTGTCGACGCGAAGCAGTACACGTCGGCGGCGAATAAGTTTTTTGACGCTGAGCTGGCGAAGATTAACAAGGATTAGAAGCGTTCTCAGTCTTTTCGCACCAGAGCCAACGCGCCGAGGACTAACAGAGAAATCGTTGCCGGTTCGGGAATAGAAATCGAGGAGAGTGTGTCGTAGTAAGAGCTTATTCCATCGGTGGATTCATAGTCCAGATTTATTACACCAGTGTAGCCCGAAACAAGCGGATTAGTATCCTGCCAGATGATGGTTTCCAGTGGTGCAGTACTGTCGGCATCTTCGAAGAGCTTTGCAGTGATGGTGTCACCTATAGCTGTTAGTTCGATACACACGATAAGGTCGTCGAAACCAACCGGTATTAACGGGTTTTTGGTTTGGGAGTAATCTATTGTCCCATTGACGATTTTGTAGAGCGTGAACTTCGTCGGGTCGCCCTCGCCGGCGGCATCGTTTGCGCTGAAAGTTGCAGCGTATGCGGTGACGCTGGTTATCGGGTCGTCATGTTCGAAGTAGCCCGCGCGGACCATAGCGCCGAATTCCTCGTCGGTATCAGTGGTGCTGACAGAGACCACAGCCTTTACGTCGGTAAAGGTTTCGAAGTGGTTCTCGGCGGCGTATGCGGTCGCGTCGGCATCAGTGATGTTTACGACATTGCCGGTCCAGCCCGGGTCAGTCTTATACCAGGTCGAGAGTTCTGAAGCGGTGTACCAATTTGTTGCGGGGTCCGGGGTCGAGCCGTTCCATGCGGCGACCCAATAGTCGAGATAGTCGAGTCCTCCACCGGGTGTGCCATCTTTATTTGTTTCAACCCAGTCGGCGTGGACCAAGCATGTTAGGGAAGCAGCTATTAAACAGACGGTCATACTATGTCTCATCATCTCCTCCTCTTCTTGAGAGTTCTGAAACCAGATATGATTTATACGAGTATTATGGGGTGTCACGCTTAAAATGTCAATAGGATTTTCATTATTTCAGGGGCCGATAGATACAGTTATTGAGCGACATTGACGGCTTTAGATGCGCCCGGCGTGCGTTATCAGATGAGCAGAAATAGCTTGACTGAGGCTGCGTAACCGCTTACGATTTAACAGTTTATTATAGTATGAGCGTTTTTTCGGGGTTTGGGATATGAGAACGGGTCTGATTAGAGACCTTGTCTGTGTTTTAGCGATATTAGCTGTTGTGGTGGTAACAGGCTGTGACGAGTCCGGCAAGGACAGACCAAGCCCGGTCCGAACCGACCCTGAGAAATCTCGTGCCAAGATGGCGGGGGCGACGATAGGTTCTCTTGCCGGTGTGTTCTCGCCTCGTTTTATACCGGTGCGCGGCTACTCTCTGGTCGGTGAGCTGGACGGTACTGGTTCGTCGGAGTGTCCGGCTTCGATAAGGTCTTATCTAACACAGTATATTCTCAAGCAGATTCCGAGCAGGAGCGTTGAGCGATTAATTAACAGCCGTGATACTGCTGTTGTTCTTGTCGAGGGCTTGCTGCCTACGAGCAGTGTTAAGAATGAGACCTTCGATGTTAAAGTGACTGCACTTAGCGGTACTCAGACAACGAGTCTCGAAGGAGGTCAATTATACGGTGCGGAGCTTCGTGAGGCCGGTACGCTGGGTTTCAGCTCGAAGGTTCTAGCTCAGGTTGAAGGTCCAGTGTATATTGATAAAATGGGTGACTCTCCATCTGAAAAGAGGAGCGGTTATATTCTCGGCGGAGCTCGTATTCTCGATGAGTACAAAATTATCCTGGTTCTTCGTGAGCCTGATTACCTTGTGGCCAGCGCAGTAAGAAATAAGCTGATAGAGAGTTTTGGAGACGGTGTTGCCCGTGCAATAGCAGATAACGAGATCGAACTGCATGTTCCGAAGCGTTACAGTGGTCAACGTGGGCGTTTTATATCGATAGTCGGCTTAACTTATTTGAGCCTTACGGCTGAACAAACTCAGCAGGTGATATCTGAATCTGTGGCAGCTCTTGCCAGCTCAGGCGATAAGGGCTCGGCGGAGATAACACTTGAGTCGATAGGCAATACGGCCCTTGGTGAACTGGAGAAGTTATTAGGGTCTTCCGATGAAGAGGTTCGTCTTCGAGCGGCGAGGTGCATTCTGAATCTGGGCAGTGATGCGGGGCTCGATGCACTTAGAGAGATTGCACTGGATAGAGGTTCGTCATACCGGGTTGCGGCTTTGCAGGCGATTACGAATGCCGCGCGTTATAACGATGCCACGGCGATATCGCGTCGTCTTTTGCGTGATGAGTCACTGGAGGTACGGCTGGAGGCATACGAGCAGTTGCGGAAACTTGGTGATGTGGCGGTTACGAGTGAAGTTGTAGGCGGGAGATTCAATCTGGAGCAGGTTGCCGGGACAAATTACAAGACGATATTTGTTTCCCGGAAAGGCTGGCCGAGGATAGCATTGTTCGGCGGGCCAATATATTGTGAGAGAGACCTTTTTGTACAATCGCAGGACGGCGATATAACAATAAACGCTCAGGCGGATGAGGATTATGTAACTGTGATTCGACGGTTACCGAAGAGACCTAAGATTCCGCCTGTCACATTGAAAAGTACCTATGAGCTCAGCAGTATAATCCGTACGCTGGGAGCTGAACCAGTAAAGAGTGAAGAGGACGGGTACCTCGGATTGGCGATTTCTTATGCGGATATCATCGCGTTGCTCGAACGGATGGTCGAGAAAGGTGCGATTGACGCCGAGTTTCGGGCAGGGGAGATGCCAGAAATCAATTTCAAGTAATAGCCAATCGACGGCCGATAAAAATAGTGCAAATTCGCCAGAAAGTGTCTATGGCGAGCGTCCCGTCCCTTAGTTATCGGACATTGATACAGGAGTACTATGAGACTTGAGAAGATTGTCCTTAACGGCTTTAAAAGTTTCGCGGACAAGACGGAATTCGGATTTGATTACCCTCTGACTGCGATAGTCGGTCCGAACGGCTGCGGCAAAAGTAATGTTGTTGACGCGGTCAAGTGGGTGCTTGGTGAGCAGAGTGTAAAAAGTCTGCGAAGCGGGCACATGTCGGACGTGATATTTGGCGGCAGCAGCAGCAGAAAACCTCTGGCCAGTGCCGAGGTTAGCCTGCTGTTTTCGAATACATCCGGGGTGCTCGCACTTGAGACGGACGATGTCCAAATCACGCGGCGGATTTACCGAAGCGGCGAAAGTGAGTATTTGATAAACAATAAAATCTGCCGGCTCAGAGATATCAAAGAGCTGTTTATGGATACGGGGGTCGGCGCCAAGGCGTATTCGATTATCGAGCAGGGTCAGATTGAAAAACTTCTGAATGCTTCCAAGCTTGACAGAAGATTCATATTCGAAGAGGCAGCCGGGATAAGCAAATACAAGGCGCATAAAAATGAGGCCCTGCGGAAACTCGAACGGACGGAGCAGAACCTTCTTCGGCTGGCTGATATACTGGGCGAAGTTGAGAAGCAACTGCGAAGCGTCAAGCACCAGGCAGGCAAGGCCCGGAACTATCTGAAATATACCGAGCGGCTGAAAGAGCTTCAGGTTAATTATTCTCTGGTTGAATATGCGAAGCACCGGGAGAATATATCAGAGAAGCGCAGCGCCCTGCAAAAGGTACAGGAGCGGTTTGCAGCGATTGCGGCTGAGGTTGCACAGAACGACGCGCTATTGAGCAGTCTCGGTCAGCAGATTATCGAAGCGGAGAATCAAGTCAACAGCAGCGATAA
>JASFHM010000032.1:0-8221 GCA_050123215.1 Phycisphaerales bacterium
GCTTGTTATCACCCATCTCTGTAATGTATATTGCTCTGTTTCGATATAAACGCAGAATTAATGTATTATGGAGGTTTGAAAGTGGCTAACACCGCCGACATTCGCAATATCGTTATGCTCGGACACGCTGGAAGTGGAAAAACATCCCTAACCGAGGCTATCCTGCACAAGACCGGAGCAACCAACCGCCTTGGAAGTGTTGACGACAAAACGACAATATGCGACTACTTTGACGAGGAAAAGGAGCACGGCCATTCCATCCATTCCGCCATCGTCAATGCCGAGTATGCCGGCAAGTTGATTAATATAATCGACACACCCGGCTATCCCGACTTTCTCGGCCCGGCTATCAAATCTCTCCCGGCCGCCGAAACCGCCGTCATCGTCATCAGCGCCGCAGCAGGAATCGAAACAAACACCCGCAAGCTTACCCAGCTTGCCGCCGATGCGAATATGCCCCGCATCATCGTTATTAATAAAATGGATGCCGACAATGTCGACTTCACAGAGCTGATTAACAACATAAAAGAAACTTTCGGCACGCAGTGCCGATTCGCCAACCTGCCCGCCGCCGACAAAGCATCCGTTATCGACTGCATCACAAACGACAGCGGCGACTCACCACTCGCAGACGTGGCAACGGCACACACCGACCTTATCGAATCCGTCATCGAAGCCGACGATGAGTTGATGGAAAAATATCTCGGCGGTGAAGAAATACCACAGGATAAAATCGCCTCTGTATTCGTAACCGCCCTAAAAACCGGAACTCTGGTCCCAATCGTCTTTACAAACGCAAGGACCGAAACAGGCATTACAGAACTACTCGACATCATCGTAAATTGCACCCCTTCACCTGAACAGGCTGCTCCGCGAACTCTCAAAGACGGTGACAACACTGTCGAATTAAAGGCTGACTCCTCAAACCCCCTGGCTGGTCTTGTCTTTAGAGTCAGCTTCGACCCCAAATCAAACATGAAGTACTCCGCGATTAGAATCTTCAGCGGCCAGCTAAAATCCGATACCTCAATGCTCCGCAACGACGAGAAAAAAGCTATCCGTCCCGGTCATGTCCTCAAACCACAGGGACCCGACACCAGTGAAATCCCCGCTGGCATAGCCGGCGACATCGTAATGCTCGCAAAGGTCGACGAACTGAAAAACGACGACCTCATCCACGACGGCAAGGTAAAAGGAAAATTCGAGGTCCCCGCCGTTCCCGAACCCATGTTTTCACTCGCCATTGAACCAGCTACTCGAGGCGATGAGCAAAAAATCTCGACCGCCCTCGACAAGCTCTGCGAAGAAGACCCCTGCTTCAAGGTCGCACGCGACCTGCAGACAAAAGAGCTCGTTGTCAGCGGAATGGGCGAGTTGCACCTCCGCGTAGTCCTCGAAAAAATGGAAAAATATTACAAGCTCCAGGTAAACACCAAACAGCCGAAGATTCCTTATCGTGAAACCATTACCGCAAAGGCCGAAGGCCACTACCGCCACAAAAAACAAACCGGCGGTGCCGGACAATTCGGCGAAGTTTACCTTAGAGTCGAACCTGCAGAACGAAACTCCGACCCCTCGCTACAGTTTAGCTGGGATATCTTCGGCGGCTCTATACCGGGCCAGTTCGAGCCACCCATTCTAAAAGGAATCAACGACGTCATGGAATCCGGTGTCGTCGCAGGCTTCAGGTTGCAGGACGTCAAAGTTTCCGTCTACGACGGTAAGCACCACCCCGTCGATTCGAAAGAAGTCGCGTTCCGCGCCGCGGGAAAAGGCGCCTTCATCGACGCAATCCAGAAAGCAAAGCCCGTCCTGCTCGAACCTATCGTCAATATGGAAGTCACCATACCCGCCGAAAACATGGGTGACATCGCAGGCGACTTAGCATCCCGTCGAGGCAGAGTTTCGGGACAGGAAATGCTCGCAGGTAACATGATGGTCGTAAAGGCACAGGTCCCGCTCTCGGAAGTAACTCAATACAGCAGCCAGCTCAAATCCGTAACGGCCGGCCGAGGCAGCTATTCAATGTCACTCAGCCACTATGAGCTGGTCCCCTCGAATGTCCAGCAGCAAATCGTCGCCGCATACCAAAAGGAAAAACAAGCAGAATGATATTGGTGGGTGTTATTTTTTAATATCCAGCGCTTTTTTCAACTGGTCCCGATTATTATCAATCCACTCCGCCTTTCGCTGAATCATCTTCAAAAATCCCTCTCCGCTCATATTCCCGAAGAACCCTGTCGTCGCCACCGGCAGCACCGCCTCTGCAATTATAGTCTCAATCATCAACTCAACCAGGCTCTCCGATTCCTCCTTACCCAACCGTCTTACTTCTCGATACCCCTTCATAAAATACACCAGCCGCTCCTCATCCAGATAGTCAGGCCAATCCGCCGGGTTAGGCCGACCCCCGACTATCGAAAACTGCAGCACACCGTTCGCCAAATCCATTACCACCGGCGCAATCCTCACCGAATCAAAATCCAGAACCGCCGCAACCTTACTGCTCTCGAACAGCATATTCCCCGGATGCCAGTCCCCATGAATTATCTGCTCCACCCACTCATCGAACCCCAGCCCATTCACCCGCACCGCCGCCGAATTATACAGTCTCATCAACGCATCCGCCGTCTCACCCATCCCGCGCCCCCTCGCATTTCTATTCGACCCGACCGTCTTAAGGTGACTTCGCACCGTAGCCGAACCATGAAACCCACCCCTCAAAGGCCGCAGAAACTCATAATCGAAATCGCCAAGGCTCGAATGAAACCTCGCCATCTGCCTGCCAGCGTCTATTGTCGCCTGCTTACTCCCGTCATACCTCTTTCCGCTGACAAATTGAAACAACTCATATATATGCTCATTAACCTTCAGTATCGTATTATCCTCATCCCTCGTCGCTATCAGGCTCGCCGCAGGAAATCTCTTCTCTCTCAAATGAAGCTGCACCGCATGTGCAAACGCCACCCTATAAAGGTCATCTTTCCCGCGAGGCCGGCGCTTCAGCAGAAACTTCCCCCTCTCGCTCGTCACTATCACCTTCGGCGCGCGCCGATTCCCCGCCGACAACGGCTCCAACTCATGTATCACACCCAAATCATAATGACTGAGCGCCTTCGCCAGCTCATCGGACGAAAAATGTGCTCCGCCTCGCGCCATATCTCACCCAAAAACCAGGTATTTAAAATTACTTCCCTATACCTTATCGTTTCATCACCGATTTTTGAAATGTAATTTTACATTTTGATTTCTGACACTTACTATTCCCTTGCTCCTTGCACACACGCACAAATCCGTTACAATGCCGTACATGAAACCTAAATTCAATTAATCGAGGATAAAAACAATGCCTAAGAAAACCAAACCCAAAACAACTGTGACCACTATCGCTATAATCAGCCTGGCCGCTTTAGTCGTCTCCGGCTGCAAGTCCGAGCCACCGACAGAAAAAACCCTCGCCGACACCGAGAAACTACAACAAGTCCATAAAGAAACAACAACAGCCCGGCAGGCACCCAGCACACAAGTCCGACTAACAACGAACCTCGGCGACATCGTTATCGAATTGAATACCGAAAAAGCGCCAATCACCACAGCTAATTTTCTCAAATACGTCGAGAAAGGTCACTACGACGGTACTATATTCCATCGAGTCATTCCCGGCTTTATGATTCAGGGCGGCGGCTTCAAGCCCAACATGCGCAAGAAAGTTGTAATGGCCCCTATTAGAAACGAAGCAGACAACGGCCTGAAAAATCTCAGCGGGACCATCGCAATGGCAAGGACAAATTACCCTCACAGCGCAACCTGCCAGTTCTTTATCAATCTCGTCGATAATACCCCTCTCGACTACACAGAAACAAACCCCGGCTATGCCGTCTTTGGAAAAGTCGTCGAAGGAATGGACATCGTCAGGAAGATTGCATCTGTAAAAACCGGCTCCTTTGACACCGGCTTTGGAACAAATATGAAAAATGTCCCCGTAGAGCCGGTAATTATCGAATCTGCAAAAATCATCGAATAACATTTTGTTTTCATATTTAGCCCCGCCATCATCGCCGAAGGTATGTGGCGGGGTCATTAATTCGAAAAACTAAACACTCAAAATTCAAAACTCCCTCCATGCCCTCTGTGGCCAATTTATAAAAATCTTGTCGCGCAGCAACTCCACAATTTTGCATTTCGCTATTTGATATTCTTTCGCAACCCACGCAGCGCATGGACGATGTTGAATATGATGGCGAAGAATATCCTCAAACCGAAACCGCGAAAAGCTGCGAAGAATATCACTGGTAGAAGACTGTTAACTATTATGACAGAGATGGCTCGTCGAAAAGAAATCCCCCGTCCTGCACTGTACTGAATGCTATTCATTGACCGCTGATGACTAACGACTACTTAGCTGCCAGCAGGATAATGATTAGAACGCACACAGCTATCGCCGCCCCCAGCAGAACGACCATTATCCGATATTTCGTAATCCGCTCATCGGTATAGCCGTTTGGCATCACAACTTCTTCCCCCTCTTCCAGTTCTTCCAGCGCGGTCACATCGAACCTGCCCCGTGCCCGAATAGGGGGGTTACCCGCTTTGACCGCCCGCAGGTCCTCTATCAATTCTTCGCAGTTGCTGTAGCGGTCTTCCTTTTTCTTCGCCATCATTACTTCAACCATTTCTGATATCCCCGCCGACAGCGAGGTATTGATATGGTCAGGTGGTATCAACTGCTCCCGAAGATGTTTTCGCATCACATCCGATGGGTCTTCCGCCATATACGGCACCCGCCCGGTTATCATATGATACAGCGTCGCCCCGAGCCCATAAATATCCGCCCGCCCATCAATATCAATCTCACCCCGTATCTGTTCCGGCGCGATATAGTAAGGTGTCCCATAGGCTTTTCCCTTTTCGGCCTGGGCGGCTTCAATGTCGGTGGTTTCTCGTGCGAGGCCCATGTCAGCGAGCTTAACGACGCCTTCTTTGTTAATCATGATGTTCTTTGGCTTGACGTCGCGGTGGATAAGGCCGACGGAATGAGCGTGCGCAAGGGCGTCGGCGACCTGGAGGGCGATGCCGAGAGCGTCCTGCTCGGTATAAATTTTGCCGGCGGCGAGCTCGTCGTATACGGTTCTGCCCTCGACGTATTCCATTACGAAGTAATGGTAACCGCCAGCTTCTCCGACGTCGACGGCCTGGACGATGTTATTATGATTCAATTTTGCAGCGGCTCGGCCTTCCTTATAGAAGCGTTCGACATATTCGGGGTTCTCCGTGAAACGTCGGGGCAAGACCTTGATGGCGACCATGCGATTTAGGCTGATTTGCTTTGCTTTGTAGACGACGGCCATGGCTCCAGAGCCGAGCTTTCCGAGTATTTTGTAGCCGGGGATTTGATAGGCGGCGGCCTTGCTTTCCTTGAGGTTCAATTTGAGGCGCTGGGCCTGTGAGGCGGTGATGAAGCCCAGCTCGACGAGTACTTTTTCAAGGGTGACGGGGTCGGTCTCGCCGCGTGACTTTAGCTGCTCAAGAGAACGCCGCAGCTCCTCGTCTGTGCAGAGGCCATACTCTACAGCGACTTTGCCGAACATGGAGTCGTAATTTGTCTCGGCCGTCATAAATCCCCTTTTTTAACAGCCCCAAAGGATTTGGGCAATCCGTTTAGATTAATTATCGGATATTTATTGGTGTGTTGTCAAAGAAAATCTCGACACGAGATGCTCGACACCGGAGACAGAGATTCGTACGAAATGGCAAAAGAGCGGTTGGAATACCCGGCCGGAAGAGTTAAAATATCGCGGAAATTAGCTAAGAAGATTTGCATTAAGAAAATAGAATGCTTCGTTTAACTCCGCTCAAGAGCATGGGGGTCAAATGATTATCCGTAAAGAGACAAAACCGGACGTTGGAGCAATAACCGATATAACGAAATTGGCTTTTGAAAATCATCCTTAAGAATACCGAACAATTCATTATCAATGCTTTACGAGCCGCCAATGCGCTAACTATTTCACTTGTTGCGGAAATTGATGGAGAATTAGTGGGACACATAGCTTTTTCGCCTGTGACTTTTACGGATGGAAGTGAGAACTGGTTTGGTCTGGGCCCGGTCTCCGTACTGCCGGAGTACCAAAAGAAGGGTATCGGAACGAAACTTGTTAATGAAGGTCTGAACCTGTTAAAAGATTCGGGCGCTGAGGGGTGTGTGCTTGTCGGAGACCCGAAGTATTATGAACGTTTTGGTTTTAAAAGTCCGAATGGACTAAAACACGAAGGTGTTCCTCAAGAGAATTTTCTTGCGCTATCGTTCTGCAATCGGGTCCCTAAGGGAACTGTTCAATTCCACTGTGCCTTTTCCGCAACTGAATGATGGACGCTTGATGCTGGATTCTTGAAAATGGATTCCGTATCAAGTACGGAATGACAAAATAGCAGGGGCTAACAGATTCCTCTTTGTACAGTCGTGTTTTTCTTCGGTCGAAGCAAAATTTTCGGGAAAAATGTGTAATAATAAAACAAGTTGCGCAATTATAATCATGTAAATGGTAACGGCGGCAGCAAGAGAAAGGCAAAAAAGTATAGTCGATGCGTATATTCCGCGGGCAAAGTATGACCCGCAGGCTCTGGGGTATCTTTACGACGTTTTTTATGACAGGATTTTCAGTTTCTGCGTGCATCGCCTTTTCGACAGGCACGCTGCGGAAGACGTCACCAGTGAAGTATTCCTGACTGTCGCACAGAAGATATCCCGTTTCCAGGGTGAAACACCGGAACAATTCGGCAATTGGCTTTACTCCATAGCAGCAAAGAAGACATCTGCATGGTTAAGGAAAACATCCATAAGAAAAAAGCACCTGGGAAAAATCGCATTGTCCAGTCAATTGGTTTCGGATGAATGTGACAAAGCATCAGAAACAGAACAGTATGCTTTGGTATATCAGGCTATTATGAAACTCAGGCCGAAATACCAAACCATAATAACTCTGAGATTCTTCGAGGGACTCGGCTACCATCGGATTGGCAAAATTATGAATATAACCCGAGTCTCTGCCGGGGTAATATTACACAGAGCCTTGAAAAAACTCAAAAAATATATACAGGAGCTTGGCGGTGAACTCTGAACATAACAAAGAACTCGAAAAAAAATTAGAAAAACTAATCGACGGGTTTACCGTCGATGATAAGCCGGATATGAAACACAAAATACAACTGCGGTCCGAAGTGCTGAAAGAATTCGAGAAGGCTTCTTCTAAAAAAGTCCCGATTCGTATGCAGTCCGTATTCAACAGTAGAACCATAAAATTTGCGGCTGCGGCTGTCATCATATTCGCCCTTATATTAGCGCTGAATTATAACGGCGGAATATTCGAAAGTGCAGCGTGGGCTGAGGTAGCTGAGCATTTCGAATCCATACCCTTTTGCAGCGCCGTAATATATATCAGAGACAATATCACCTCACAGCCACAGCAGGTCGAACTCTGGTTCGGGACCGGCAGAAAAATGCGAATGAAAATAGGGTCCGAACTCGTCTTTGCCCGAAACGGTCAGCTTACTCACGCATTCAATATAGCGGAAAGACGACAGGTGAAACCAAGCTCTCTCGCTTTGGAGATAACAGAGATGCTTAGCCAAACAGACCGTTTCTCACTAAACACTATTATTGACCTTTTGTCCGGCAGAAGACTGGTGGATGTAACACCATTGATTAATCCCAAGGCAGTCATAAGCAAAGATTTATTCGTTTTCGACCTCGAGCTGGATAAAGAATCTTCCTGGCTTCGCTTGTGGGTGTTACGCGAAAGTAAACTACCCGTCGCTATAAAAAAGTGGAATCTGAAAAACGGTGAATGTATCGATGTTTCAATTACTTATTCAATCCAGCAGCCGTCGCAGTTTTTCGACCCGAATTTCTTTATAAGCAGGCTTTACGATTCCGAGGTGGATACAACGGCGTTAGCTTACAGTGGTTTGTACGAACCAAGAGAACGCCCTACCGTTTCGACGGAATCGCCACCGTAAGCCGTCGATAGATTGTTCGAACAATCTATTCGAGTATCGTTCTTTAATTCTGAAAAACATTACAGGGGTAATACTATGTCCGTTCGTAATAAAAAATCCGCATTGCTGTCGGCGTTTACACTTGTGGAGCTTCTCGTTGTTATTTCGGTTCTTTCTGTTTTGATATCGATTTTACTGCCCTGCCTGGGGCAAGCAAAAGAGCTTG
>JASFHM010000033.1:0-8114 GCA_050123215.1 Phycisphaerales bacterium
GTGACAAACTGTCGTAAGACATTTCGGCCCATTTCGTCCTGGTAATATTCTGTCTGCGTGAACGGCCAAGTGTCACTTTTGAAATCTATGGCACCAAACTGGCTTACTATAGCCTCGACCGCTTTTCCTAATGTATCTTCGTTGGCGGCAAGGATGCCGATGATGAGCTTGACAGGTTTAGGGTCTTTGGTTTCCCACATTTGTATTGACAACTAATTCATCCATAGGTTCAGTTATGCCTGATTTTTACTAATAATGCTCCAATATCATCTCTCCATCCGACAGCTTTTTAATATTACTAATGTTCCACGTTTGGTTTTCAGCATCCCAAGTACAACGACAGAACAACCAAACAAAATTTCCTATTTCCGAATTAGTTCCCGCCGGATAACCGTAAATCTGCAATAGAAATCTGCATTGGGCATATAACACGCCCGTGTTGTTTTTATTATCCCGTTCGAGCACAGTCAGCGACGACCGCAGCGATCCAGGTTTATCAACATAAGGGGAATAGCCATTCTCTGAGACACTTATTAAAACTCGTTCTTCAGAAGTTATCTGTTTAAGATTCGCCGGATAATGAAGATGCATAACTGTCGTCGTAATAATAAAAACAGGCTGTTCGCTACCTGTCATTTCGACCAAATAGCTGTATAATGGACTTGTCGTCTTATCAAACAATACGTGGTTGCTATCCGGAACTTCACAATATCCGAAATAAGTCCCAAGGTTGCCTATTAAAACAAACTCCTCTTTGTGCTCTTCCACATATTTAGTCATAGCTTCTTGCATGTCCTCCTCTATCCCGGAAAGACATCCGCCAAGCATACAAGCAATTATTATCAGCAATGCCAAAGCACCTTGCTTTATTGCCCGACAGCGAGGAATTTTGGTATTTGCCATTTTCAACTATCTCCTAGCGAATCTTAAATTCTACGCAAGTTTCTCATGAAGCTCGCTGACGATTTCAACGGTTTTTTCGACGGCGGAGGCAATTGGTACGACCGTTTTGTCGGATTCACTGCGGAGCTTAATTTCGACATTGCCCTGCGAGACGGATTTTTTGCCGACGGTGATGCGAACAGGAATGCCGAGTAAATCGGCATCTTTGAATTTCGGCCCGCCCCGCAGCTCTCTGTCATCCCACAAGACGTCAACACCCTCTTGCAACAGTTCCTCGTATATCTTTTCTGCGACTTTGGCGACTTCGGGGTCGTCCTGATTGACGCTGGTTACTAAAAGCTCAAAAGGCGCGATACTAATCGGCCAAATGATGCCGTTATCGTCATTTCCGGTTTCGACGGCTGAGGCTACGATGCGATTTATGCCTATGCCGTAACAGCCCATTGTGCAGATTTGCTCTTTGCCGTTTTCATCGAGGAATTTGCAGTCTAATTTGGTGCTGTATTTTCTACCTAACTTGAAGACCTGGCCGACCTCTATGCCTCGCCGGAACAATAACTTTTTGCCGTCATGCGTATCACCTTCGACGGCGTTACGAATATCGGCTACGATAATGTTATCACCTTCGACTGGGAAATCCCTGCCGGGTACGACATTCTTCGTATGATAATCGGTCTTATTCGCACCGGTAACACCAACGGCCATAGCTGCAACGGCATGGTCGACTATCATCTTCGAGACCTTTTCTGTAATACCAACCGGTCCAGCAAAACCGACCTTGGCGTTGGTGACTTTTTCTATCGTAGCTTCGTCGGCAAGTTCATTTTTAACACCACCTAAAATCTGAGTCAACTTTTCAGGATTTAATTCGTGGTCGCCACGAACCAAAGCAGCAACAGTACCATCGCCGGTAGTGTAAATAAGGGTTTTTATCATATCCTGTGGTTTGGTTTTGAGGAAATCACAGACGGCCTCTATTGAACCAACGTTTGGAGTGTTGACATCTTCAGGTTTTAACAGATTCCTCGACTTGCTACGCTCGCTCGGAATGACAGGGAGCGGGTCAACGGCTGCTTTTTCGATATTGGCGGCATACCCATCTTCGGTATAGACGATAACATCTTCGCCGGAATCACAGGGTACTGTGAATTGATGCGAGCCGGAACCACCCATCTCGCCGGACTCGGCTTCGACAATTACGTATTCGAGCCCGCAGCGCTTGAAAATTCGCTTATAGGTTTCGTACATATTCCAGTATTCTTCGTCGAGCGATTTCTCATCAGCGTGGAAGCTATATGCGTCTTTCATTATGAACTCACGACTGCGCAGCACGCCGAATCGCGGCCGGAATTCATCACGGAACTTGAAGCTTATTTGGTATATATTAAATGGAAGCTGCTTGTACGAGTTAATTTCATTAGCGGCGACGCTGGTAACGACTTCTTCGGCGGTCGGTGCAAGGACATTATCTCGGCCGTGCCGGTCAACGAAACGGGCCATAGTCTGGCCGTAATCAACATCGCGTCCAGTTCGCTGCCAAAGCTCGATGGGCTGAACGGCGGGCATAAGTATTTCCTGTGCGCCGGATTTATTCATTTCTTGGCGGACTATGTTTATGACCTTCTGCAGAGACCTGAAACCCAATGGTAGATAAGTGTAAGTTCCGCTGGCGAGCTTTCGCATAAGGCCGGCCCGAATCATCAGCTTATGACTTGGGATTTCGGCGTCGGCGGGGACTTCTTTGACGGTGGGTATCAGCATTCGACTGTATCGCATGTCTTTTTCCTTCTTTGGCGGATTGCGACGAGATTCGCAAGCTACTTCAACAGCAGGAGTTTATAGTGCAAAAGAGGCTTGTTTTCAAGCGTAAAACAGAGATGACCAAATCAAGAACCGGAGGTGTTTGCAGGGTAGATTTTACGGGTGTTCCTGAAAACCGTTTTTTTCTTCTTCCTCTTCCTCCTCCTCTTCATCGAGCAGAGCCATAGCTTCTTCAAGCTCGTCCTCTTCATCCTGGTCCTCGTCTTCGTCAGATTCTTCGTCCGGCTCGCTGTCCGGTTCCCCGAATTCATTCTCACTTTCTGGCTTTACGAGTCCTTTTTCAACCAGCTCGGCATATTCGACACAATAACGTGCCCACGGTATAGCTTCGAGCCGAGCCTTGGGTATTGGCTTACCACTTCCAACGCAGATGCCGTAAGTTCCGTCCTCGATTCTTCCCAGTGCGGCGTCGATTTGAGCAAGAAGGCGTACTTCCTCATCCATAAGCCCGAGAGTGTTCTCCAACTCATAGTTGTCGCTTCCGGCATCGGCCATGTGAAACGGGACATTCGAAAGGTCGCTCCTTTCCCTTTTCAGGGTCTCATTGGTCATGCAGGAGACGTCACCGAGGATTTCAGCGCGCTTCCGCAGCAACAGGAACTTGAACTCTTCGATATCGGAAGGTTTAAGCCTGCTTTTGCGAGCGGTTTTTCTGCTTTTTGTCTTTTTTGCCACTTTAGCCGTAGTTTTTTTGGTTTTTTTCTTAGTTGTCTTCTTTTTTTCAGGCATTTTTTTAATCCGCTCGGTCGCCGGTGTCGCCAATATTTATTGGCAGAGAATTATATACCCAGTTCTTTAGTTGACAATCAAAAATTGCCCCGGGGCCTTGATTTTACTCCGGCAGCTACAATACCCGCGGGCAGTAAACTGACTTTTCGGCAAAATACAAGAAAAAATTCGATTGAGTGGAAGATTTGTTTGAATAAAATTTATTTTATTTTTGTATAATCCGTTTTTGCAGGCCGTCAAGTGGGATGGTCTGTGTGGTCAGCTCCCCGGAATTTATAGAGGGATTTACAAATATGGTGGTGTCGAAGTTTCCTTCCAAACCGGCAACTTTTAAAGCAAAGGTTCCCAAACTTACAAGGGGACTGCACCTGCGCAAATACCGCCTGGCAGCGTGCTTAGGCACCGGAGGCACAAGCGAGGTCTGGAAGGCTCGTGACTGCGTGGAGGGTATATGGGTGGCTCTTAAGATACCGCTGCTGGATGTGAACGGTCAGCGGGATAATAAGGAACTTCTCTACGAGATTCGGCAGGTTAGTCAGCTACGGCACGACCATATAATGCCCCTTAAAAACGCGGACATTATCAACGGCCATGTTGTACTGGCAACGGAATTGAGTGTAGGCACACTCGAGGACCGCAGCCGACCGATGAGCACCAAGCGTATTATAGCGATAATTACGCAGGTTATGGACGGTTTGGCTTACGCTCATCGGCGGCGGCTGGTACACTGCGATGTGACGCCCGGCAACATTTTTTTGTTCCCGGACGGTAAAGCAGCGTTGGGCGACTTCGGAATAAGTATGCACCTCAAGGGTCGTGCTGTAACCAGCGATGTTTATGGCACACCCGGCTATATCGCTCCGGAGCAAGCCTACGGCAAACCGACTTTCAGAAGCGATTGTTTTGCAGTCGCACTTATTCTTTACGAATATATCACTGGTTATCTACCGCGCTGGCCTTTCCGATGGCCACCCAAGGCGCATGGCAGACTTTTGGCAAAAACAAGCCGACAATTTGCCAAATTCATGCGCAAAGCCCTAGAAATGGACCCGGAAAAACGGTTCGCCAATGCAGGACAAATGCTGAGTGCCCTGCTCGAGGCTACCCCCAGGAAACTCAGAAACGGCTACCACGAAAAACGGAAAAAAGAAAAGCTGCCGGAATGGACAAAAATCCGGCGAGAGGCATTTATCGGTCGTTACGGCAAGATATTAGGGGCTGATTTCAAATGCGTCGACTGCGGTGAGCCGATAGCCGAGAGTATGCTGATTTGCCCGTGGTGTGGCAGTGAGCGAAATCGATTCGACCGCAGGAGCAGCTTCGATTATGTATGCCCAAGCTGTCATAAGGGAGTTTTGGCTGAATGGCGATACTGCCCGTGGTGCTATGGTCCGGGGTTTAAATCACCAGCTAAGTCAAGAACACCAGGCATCCGCTATCAGGACCGCTGTAAGTACTGCGGTGGTAAACTGATGCGATTTATGCGGTATTGTCCGTGGTGCCGGCGGAAAGTTCAGAACAAGTGGCGGGTGGCAGCATTTGGGGAAATATGCAGCCAATGTGAGGGGCCTGTCGATACAAGCTATTGGAGCTACTGCCCATGGTGCAGGAAGCAGTTAAGCTGAAACTGCACTCAGCAAAGAGCCAATGGCAAAAACAGTTAACAGTCTATCCAATAGACGCGCACTGCGATTCGGCGCGGTAACAAACGTTGGCAAGGTCAGAGAGGTCAACGAAGACGCATTTACCTCTAATCCTCAGCAGGGATTCTTTATCGTCTCGGACGGTATGGGGGGACACGAAGGAGGAAAGGCTGCTTCACAGTTAGTAATAAAGGAGCTGCCGGAGATACTAACCGAACAGCTCGGCAGATTACGCTCGTCAAGCAGTAAGTCGATTCGTAATGCCATACGCAAAAGTCTTGTCAAGCTAAACCATCACATACGCAATGAAGGCGCTGAAGGCAACGGCAGCATGCAAATGGGAGCAACTGTGGTTATGGCGTTGTTTTCAGATGAGCGTGTGTATATAGTGAATGTCGGTGACAGCAGAGCATACCGATTGCGAAATGGTGAACTAAAACAATTTACGACAGACCACAGCTTAGTTGCCGAGCTTATAGAAAAGGGGGATATAGAACCGCATCAGGCTGAAAGCCACCCACAGCAGCATATTATTACACAATGTATCGGTTTCGACAAAAGCGTAAAGCCGGGTATTAAATCATTTGTGCCGAAAGATACCGACCGGATACTTCTTTGCAGCGACGGGCTGACCGACGTTGTTAGTGACAGGCAAATAACAACCATTTTGAGAGATAAAAGCGAACCGCAGGAAATGTGTGAGAGATTAATTAAAGCGGCAAATGAGACAGGTGGGCCTGATAATATCACCGTGGTTGTTATCGATTGTTGATTAGCAAAATAAATTCCGGAACATCGGGACTTACAGGGATATCTAAAATAGTATCAAAAAAAGTGAGTAATTCTGTGCAGTTGCGCATATTTACCGGTAGAAACTGGTACCAGAGAGAGGCGTTTTATTGGTGGGCGATTATGTAGAAAATCAAAGCTGGGCGGGATTTAAAGCCGGCCATGCAGAAATCTGGCGAGCGGTGCTGGATGAGACGATACCAAAGCTGTACGCGATGTTTATGCAGAGCTGGCGAAATCCCTCACTGGCGGAAGAGCTGGTTCAGCGGACGACTTTCGATGCGGTTCGTGGCCGAGACAAATACGACGCGGAAAAAGGCTCGCCCCAGCAATGGCTGTTCGGAATCGCCAGAAATAATATCCGCATCGAGATACGAAGACGTCAGAGCAGAGGCAGCTTTGATGGTGACATAACGACTTACCTTGAAGCTATCGATAGCGAGATGCTGCCGGACGAGATACTCGAACGGCAGGAAACGGCACAGCTTGTGCGAGATGCGCTGGCGAAACTGCCGGGTAAAGAGCAGGCGGTTCTCAAGGGCAAATACATCGAAGGGCTGTCGGCGCGTCAGATTGCTGAAAACATCGACAGTACGGAAAAGGCTGTGCATAGTCTGTTGTATCGCGCGAGGATGAACCTTCGCGAAGAAATAGAAAGATTAGCACCTCTTATAAAAGAGGGACAAAAACGATGAAACGAAAAGATGAACAATTTGAAAAAAATATCTCGCGGCTGGTCAAATTGGCCGGCGATTCAGATAAGCCCAGTGAGGCATTTCAGAAATCACTGACGGACGAAACGCTAAAAGAACTGAAGCAGCATGGAACAGGCCAGCAGCGAGGTAGAAGGGATACAATCATGACAGCTAAAAGAATTCTTACACTGGCAGCATCGGTGGTAATAGTCGCCGGCGTATTGGCGGTGATATTGACGCCGCACCTTGCAAGAGTGAGGCGATTACCACAGGTGACCAAAGATATGAGCCAGACTACCGATACTTACAGTCAACTCAATAAAAAATCGGATTTAAGAAAAGAGCCAACATCCAAACCTCGGGAAATTGTTTACACTCAAAGTGATGAGAAAAAAGCTGCCCCGTCTGTTACCGCAACGCCACAGGTAAGCAGCGATTTGTATACGGCAGGCAAGGTTAAAGAAGAAGCCGAGAAAGTGAATTATTATTATCGCGGCAAAGAACCATTAGGGCTTGAAGATAAAACGACAGAGTTAGGCAGAATAGACGTTGCCAACAGGCGTTTATTGAAACAAGCACCTGCAGGGGTTGTTGATGGTTTGGTGGCAGCTTGTCGTCCAATGCCAACCGAGCCGGGTACTGGTGGTTATCCGCCGGCGCATGGCGGGACTCGGCCGCCTAACGATGAGGATGTCGATGCTCAGTTTTTCAAAAACTATGGGGTCAATCCTTTTGTCGATACCGAGGACGACCATCTTTCGACCTTTGCAACCGATGTCGATACGGGCAGTTACACCATAGTGCGGAAATATCTACACGACGGGCATATTCCACCTGAAAGTGCTGTGAGGGTCGAAGAATTCGTTAACTACTTCAAATATAACTACCAGGCACCGCAGGAAGATGATTTTGCTGTTTATGCCGAGGTATGTCCGTGGACTTTTGGCAAAGGTCGAAAGAATAGCCATTTATTGAGATTAGGCCTAAAGGCAAAACAGATAACGGAAGAAAACCGCAAGCCGGCTATTCTTACATTTGTGATAGATGTATCCGGGTCAATGAGACGTGAGAACCGGCTTGGGCTGGTTAAACGGTCATTGCAGATGTTGGTTGAGAACCTTCGGCCTGAAGATAAGATAGGTATCGCTGTTTACGGCAGCAGCGGCAGAAAAGTGATGAGTCATAAAGGGCTCGATGAGAAAGATGAGATTATCTCTGCAATCGAGAAGCTCTCGGCAGGCGGTTCGACCTATGCCGAGCAAGGCATCCGAATCGGATACGAGATGGCCGATGAAGTTTTCGAGAAAGGTTGCATTAACCGGGTGATTCTGTGCTCGGACGGTGTGGCGAATGTTGGTCGGACCGGGGCCGATTCGATTTTAGAAGTGATTAAGAAAAAGGCCAAGAAGGGAATCACTCTGTCGGCTATCGGATTCGGTATGGGTAATTACAATGACGTGCTGTTGGAACAACTGGGGGACAAAGGAAACGGATACTACGCTTACGTTGATACCATCGCCGAGGCGAAGAAATT
>JASFHM010000034.1:0-8076 GCA_050123215.1 Phycisphaerales bacterium
TTGGTATTCATCAGTCCCCAGCCGTAGCTATAATCAGGCCCGGGGTTGCCCAAATCATCGGCGGTATGCAAAATCAAAGCTTTCAGCGTGCTCGAACGCATTGCCTGGCCCGGATACCGCTGATTATAGACATCCACCAGAAGCATCGCGGAACCGCTCGCATTAGGAGCTGCCATACTGGTTCCGCTCAAAGTCGTATAATCGGAATTATTCCCATTGTCGGTCGAATACAAGTTCGTTCCATTTGCCACGATATCCGGTTTTATTCTTCCATCATCGGTCGGACCCCATGAGCTAAACGACGCCATGTCTGCCTGGCCAATATCACGGCTCCCGCTCGAAACAGCATCGTAAACAGCACCTACCGTCATAATATTCTTTGCATTTCCGATAAGACTTATTGTGTCAAAGCCACCGTTGTCCCAGCCGTCGTCGTACGGGTCGGTTGAACTGTCGTACGATTTACTAACCCAGCTAATACCGTTGAAGTACTGAAAGGTCGTGCCTTCGGATGGTGCATCGTCGTTACGGTCGTTGCCCGACGATTTGAACGGCAGAAAGTAAGGATAATCGTAACAAATTTGGTCCCACTCGGCCGCGTTATCGTCATACTGACCGAACTGGTCAGATTCTCTGTATCCCCACTGCCCATACCAGCGCGGCGGAGTTGTCTGGTCATACCAGCCGCTGACAAGGCCGTAAGAGTGACTTGAGATTTGTATAGCTCCGGGCTCAGCCGGATAACTCATCGCCCTCGAACCCATCTCAGTAGTGTCACTATCCCAATCGTACGAGTCGATATTCACCAACGGCGCCATGCCCATCGCCGAAGCCACAACACCCGAAGCGCCGATAGTGCCCCCGACGTGCGTCGAATGATAGTGACTCGACGCTCCGTCCATAACAGAAACGCGGCCGTCAAATTCCTGATGCGTGTAAAGAACCGAGCCGCCGTCCCATATACCAATGGTCAAACCGATACCGCCGGCATTGTAAGGCCAGGTATTGCGAACCAAATCAGCGGCTGTGGAAATAGCTGCGTCGGCGTTGTCGGTGGTATAATACATCGGCCGGCCATTCTCAAAAGACACAAGCTCAACCAGTCTTATACCGTCATCATATCTGATGACCTCGCCATGCTTTTTAGCCCACTCACGAGCTTTAGCCTTCTTCCGGCCGGATTTCTGCTTTAGTCTTTTTACATAACTTGCCCTGACCGTTTTATTTCGCAGATTGGGTCTTACTCGCGTACTTCCACTACGCGCGGAAAAAGAAACACAAACAAGGGTAAACATTACCACGCAAGACAAAATAAATGATTTATTGAATTTTCTCCCCGATGATTCAGTCACCCTACAACTCTCATCAATATCAAGAATTTAACCTTAGCCCCACAAAGCTTATTATAACGTTAATCCGACACATTGCAACGCAATTAGCCTTAGTCCGAAAAACTCAGTTGCCTATCAGCAAATATCGGCTCAATATCGCCCCCTGCCTAAATAAAACAGCAATTTTATGTCAGATTTACATAATCTTATCTATAACACACCTGGCACTGAGTACGATGTCAACCGCCAGGGTGACACCAATCAAAACATGCCTCAGCCACAACACGCGAATTTTACTTCGCGCCATAAAAAACACAACAAACGCTGCGACAGCGCCGAGCACATACATCTTGGCCGATTCCGTAAATAACCTTGTATATTTCAATCCCAATCCGGCAATTACATAAGCGCACCTTGTGCCGAGCAGCAGACTAACAACCGACAATGCCAGCAGAACCACCGCGCTTATCAGAATCCATTTTCTGTCATGATAACCCGCTTTTATCAAGCCCTCCGTACCTTCGCCAATCACAACCGAAAAACATGCAGAAGGAATCGCCAGCCAAACAACCGGGCTCACCTCTAAAAATGAACCGCAAAAAGCCAAAACAATTCCCGCAACTATAATCAACATCACCCCGTATCGTCGAGCCACAAAAAGCATCGACAAACCAATAACAAGTACGGCAATCGGAACGTGATAGAAACCAACCAGCACATCGCTCTTTTGAGCCATCGCTGTCGGGCTTAATAAACCAACTAATTCCGCCTTCGACAGACTAATTTGAACCGGCACAGGAAATCGCCCGAACTCGGCGCCGGCTTTGAAAAATAAAATAACCGTCAGAAAAGGTATAACGCTTAACGGAACCTGCAACCACCGCCACTTTCCTTTGGGCCCGAACGCAGCCGGGCAGAATAGCCACGGAATTAACGCAACTAAAAAACCGGCCGATGAATGAAACTTCGCAAGTGAAAGCAAAAACGGCCCAAAACCATAAACAGCTCCGGCAAAAAATGAGCCGACAAAACCAGCCACCCACCGTCGGGACAAAATGTAACCGCCTAACGCCCCCAGCACGGAATTGATAATGAGAAGATACTGCCAGCGATTGAAGTCATCTAAATATGGAAGATAAAGCCAGACCGCAAAAGCCGAGTAAATAACCACTGCTGAGACGACCTTTAATCCAGATTTCGCCATGGAGAAAATTCGAGCGCCAATTATAACGCGGTTTTTGTCGCGGCTCTTTCCTTTGTCGCCGCTCGTTTAACCTCTGCAACATCTATCGCCGGCTTATGACACGTTTGGGGACATTCGCCGGTCCAGCAGTACAGGCAAAGCTTATCTTTGGGCATTCCGATAGCTTCGACCATATCATCGACCGTCTGATACCGAAGCGTTGTCACGCCCAAATCATTGGCAATCCATTCGACCATCTTTTTATACTTCTTCGACTTTGCATCGATGTACTCGGAGACATCTTCGAGGTCACGACCTTCCAGGGCGCGGATAGCCCTGCGTGCGGCCAACTCATTAATCGAACGGGTCGACAGATTAAATCGGCATGGAAACATCAACGGCGGACAGGCAGGTCTGATATGAACCGCCTTTGCACCGCAATCCCAAAGCTTCTTTATCGCAAAGTTTTTAAGCTGAGTTCCCCTGACTATCGAGTCTTCACAGACAACTATGCTGTTGCCTTCGATCACTTCCTTTATAGGTATCAGCTTCATCTTCGCTATCAAATCGCGCGTCTGCTGACTTGGCGGAGTATAGCTTCTGCCGTAACCGGGCGTATACTTAACCAGAGGCCGCCTGAAAGGCTTGCCTGATTCCATCGCATAACCTAATCCGTGAGCAAGTCCCGAATCCGGAACCCCCGAAACAACATCCACCTCGATAAATTTATCATGCCTAGCCAGATATCTTCCGCATTTTTCTCTAACCGTCTCAACGTTGATTCCCTCATAGCTGGACGCGGGAAAACCTGTGTATATCCAAAGGAACGCGCATATCTGGTTCGTATCCTTTGTTCCCGTTTTTCTCTGGCGTACGCCGTCTTCATTAATCAACACAATCTCTCTCGGCTTGATGTCCTTTACCACATCAAACTCGTTATTGAAAAATGCGCTGGTCTCGGCCGTCACCGCCCAAGCATCATCGGATTTGCCCACAACAAGCGGCGTGTACCCGCATCTGTCCCTTGCAGCGTATATACCTTCCCTGTTCAACAGCAAAAGTGAGCACGAGCCTTCTATCGCATCGAACATTTTCTCGATGCCGTCAACAATGCTTTCGCCCTGATTAATCAACTTGGCGATTAACTCCGAAGTATTGACAGGCCGCTTGCTAACCTCCGTGAATGAAATCCCCTTAGCCAACAACCGCCCGGCAAGCTGCTCGGAATTCTCTATATAGCCACTGGTGACAATACAGAACGGCCCGAACTTCGAGTTAAGGTAAATCGGCTGCTCTTCGAGGTCGCTGATAACTCCGATTCCCTTGCTGCCGTTTATTCTTTCGTAATCGTCGAGAAATTTCGACTTGAACTGACTCTGACTAAGGTTATGTATCTGGCGTGTGAAATCATCACCAAGAATTGCTATCCCGCCATATTCGGTCCCCAAATGAGAATGGTAGTCGGTACCGTAAAAAAGTTTTTGCGCACAATTTCCTTTTGAAACCACCCCGAAAATCCCGCTCATCTTTTGCCTCCTTTGCCCACCCCCTTTTTAGTTTCCTTACTAAAATTCTTCCCCCGCAACCCGGTATCATTTCAGCACAACTTTGCCCGTACCGCTTGTTATCCTTCCTATTCTATACACGGTCTGGCCGTAACGTGTCAACTTTCTTGTTATAGAATCGGCAAAATCCTCCGCGGTTATCATCACGTAACCTATGCCCATGTTAAATACGCGATACATCTCTCCTTCTTCGACCGGCCCTTTATCCTGCAAAAACGAAAAGATACTCGGTTTAGGCCAACTGTTTTTCTGAATCGATGCGTTGCAGTTCCTTGGCAGCACTCGCGGAATATTACCCACAAGCCCGCCGCCGGTAATATGAGCCATACCATGAACTACTTTCTTGACCTTATACTGCGAAAGCAGTTTCACCACCGACCGAACATATATTCGCGTCGGCTCCAGCAGAACATCGCCCAGAACTTTACCTTCCAACTCGTCAACATTAGCCGTTAATTTCAGTCCTAATTGCTTAAGGCAAATATTCCTGACAAGTGTATAGCCGTTACTGTGCAGCCCGCTCGAAGCAAGCCCCAGTATCACATCTCCACTGCGTACATTTCTTCCGGTTACAATCTTTCGTCTCTCGACTATTCCTACTGCAAAACCCGCCATATCGAAATCGCCCTTGCGATATGTATCCGGCATCTCGGCGGTCTCACCGCCAATCAGTGCGCAATCAGCCATTTTACAACCAGCCGCCACACCTTTGACCAGCTCCGCAATCATTGCCGGTTCGAGTTTATTTACCGCGATATAATCGAGAAAGAAAAGAGGCTCGGCCCCCTGTACCAACATGTCATTAACACTCATAGCAACCAAATCGATACCGACCGTATCGTATTTACTCATCGCCCCCGCAAGCTGAACTTTACTGCCCACTCCATCGGTGCACGCTACGAGCACCGGCCTCTTATAATTTTTCTTAAACAGCCTTTCGTCGTAGTCCAGCCGAAATAAACCTGCAAAGCCACCTTTCAGACCCATCACACGAGGACCGAACGTCCCCGTCAGGTAAGACTGTATCCGCTCGACCATCTCGTCGTTAGCGTCGATATTCACCCCAGCCTGTTCGTAAGAAATACTTTTCGCCATTTGGCTTTGCACTTTGGCTTTTCAGTTCTAAACTATAACTCTCCCTGTTCTTCGAACAGGTTCATCTGATACTTCTCCATCGAGTACTTATTGACTTTCACATCGACCGGTATCCTGTACTTGCCGTTCCAGCAGGCCGTGCAGTAATTCTCAGCCGAGCTTATCTCACACGATAACATCCCCTCTAGTGACATATACCCTACGCTGTCAACTTCGAGAAACTTTTTAATCTCATCGAGGTTCCTATTATTGGCCAGAAGTTCATCTTTAGTTGGAAAGTCCACGCCGTAAAAACACGGAAATCTTATCGGCGGACAGCTCACCCGCATGTGGATTTCTTTAGCGCCTGCTTCACGAAGCGTTCTAATCTTGCCCCGCGTCGTCGTACCGCGTACTATCGAATCATCCACTACAACAATCCTTTTACCGGCCACGACTTCCTTGATTACCGCAAGTTTCAGATTCACCTGCAGCTCTCTCAATTCCTGGCTCGGTGATATAAACGTACGCCCTATGTAATGGCTCCTAACCAGGCCCATATCGAAAGGTATCCCGCTTTGCTCTGCGTACCCTATGGCCGCGCTAGTGCCCGAATCCGGCACGGGTATTACCACATCAGCATCTACCGGGTGCTCTTTAGCCAGTTGCCTGCCGACTTTCTTGCGAAACTCGTGTACATTTTGGCCGAAGATTGTGCTGTTCTGTTTTGCAAAATAAACATGCTCGAAAACACAATGTGCATGCTTGAGTGTGCCGGGCTTAACAAAAAACCTGCTGTTGATGCCCCTCTCATTGAGTGTCACTATCTCGCCCGGCTCGACCTCACGAACAAACTTCGCTCCAATAGCATCGAGTGCACACGTCTCACTGGCAACACAATAGCTGCCCTGCTCCGTATGCCCGATACAGAGCGGCCGAATCCCGTAAGGGTCACGCGCCGCTTCGATACGGTCCGCGTATAAAAACAACAAACAATATGCACCCTGCAGATGGTTCAGCACATGCGCCAACGGGTCCGGCTTGCTGACATGCGTCGGCTTGGCCAGCAGATGGCTGATAATTTCCGTATCCGTAGTCGATTTGAATATATGACCGTAGGCCTCGTATTCATCTCGCAGCAGTGACGCATTGATAAGATTACCGTTATGCGCCAACGCCACCTGCCCGCGCGAGTACTCGGTAAAGAACGGCTGGGAGTTAACGGACTTGCTCGAACCAGACGTCGAGTATCTCACATGCCCGATGGCCGCCGGGTTGGCAAGTTTCTCGAGCACACCTCTACTGGCACGGAACACTCGGCTGACCGTACCCATTCCGGTATAGCACTGAATAAACTCGCCGTCGCTCGATGCTATTCCCGCCGATTCCTGCCCCCGATGCTGAAGTGAATAAAGTCCGAAATACGTCTTCTGAACGGCCTGCTCATCGCCAAAAATGCCGAAGAGACCGCATTCTTCTTTCTTTTCAAGGAACATCAATGCCTCGCTTATAGCCGGAGAATTTAGAGACTGTTCTGTCGACCCTTTCCGCTGTGTATTAAATCCGCCTCACCAAGTCAAACAGTTGTTCCCTCCGCCGCCGGATACATAAATTCCGGCACTCTCTGAATCTTGCCTTGCTCATCCACACACGCCAGAACGCTCGAGCCCTCGGCCAGCACCGTCCCATCACAGGCCCGTCGCAATAGATAGCTATGCTCAACCCTGCTCGCTGTCGTATTCGAACAGGCCGTCTCAAGTTCCAGCGGCTCGTCATACCTCGCAGGCTGACGATACCTTATCTCAAGCCGAGCCACCACAAAGAATACTCCCGCCGCCTCGAGGTCTTTATACGCCAGCCCATTGGCCCGCAGCAGCTCCGTTCGCCCCATCTCGAAATATACCGGATATACACTATGATGGACGACTCGGCCCTGGTCGGTCTCGGAGTATCGAGGCCTGATTTCTATCGTATGTTTCTGTATTGTCACAGCCTGCGGAAATTCCATGGTCGCACCCACAATAGCATAAAAATAATAATTTGCAACATGCACCGGTTCATAAAACCACACAGTATCAACAGATAAGCGGCTGCTGCCCCCTTTTGCAGCTGAAATTTACACCCTAAAATCACAGGTAAATTGTTGACTAAAGCATATTCTGATGAAACAATGCTTTTTCCGATTCGTTTTTGCGAAGTAAACGGCGGGTATTTTAAACCTTTTACCAAGAAAGGACTCAATAATGATAATTACACCGAAACATCTGAGCCTGCTCATTGTATTTGCCCTAATATTATGCATCGGCTGTGAGCCTGAGACCAAAGTTCACGTTCTCTCCGACCCCACTGACGAGTCGGCAGCAACACAACCACAGACTGAACCCGAGGTTGAGGCTGAAGCCGCTGAAACGTCTGTCGAAGTTGCCAAGGCCGAAGAAAAAATGCGACCTGTCGAAGAACCAGCCGAACTCGAAGAAAAAATGCCTACCGAAGCACCTGTCGAGACCGAAGAGCAAGTTACAGCCGACGAAGTAGCTGTCACCGTCAATGGTACGGAAATTACCGAAGGTGACCTGGACAAGATGATACAGCCTCAGCTCGACAGAATGCTTGCCCGCACAAGAGGCAGAAAGAGGCCGGATAACTTTATCGAGGATACCAAAAAGAGACTACACGGCCAGGCGCTCGATGCAGCAATCATAAACGCACTCGTCGAGCAGGACCTAGCCAAGAATAACATCGTCGTTACTGAAGAACAAATCAATCAGCATATTCAGGAGATGGCCGAACAGCAGGGCATGACAGTCGACGACCTCAAAAGTCTTATCGAGTCCAGCGGCAAAACGTTCGAGCAGTGGAAAGAACAGATGCAGTTCGATAAAAGGCTCGCCGTACTCGAGCTGGTCAAAAATCGCGGCTTAGG
>JASFHM010000035.1:0-7862 GCA_050123215.1 Phycisphaerales bacterium
TCATAGCTGTTGACCTCCTTTCTGACGCTCGAGTATTTCTTTAAGCTTCATTCGAGCGTGATACAACCTGCTTGTAACAGTACCAATACTGCAAAACAAAACTTTAGACATCTGTTCATACGAAAGGTTACGAAAATGCCTCAGCACAATCACCTCACGGTGTTTCTCATCCAGCTTTGCGATTGCCCGCCAGATTTGGTGTTGAAGCTCCTTTGTCTGTGCTGCCGTTTCCGGGCCTACGCAGTCACTTTCAAAAGAAGCACCCGTCTGCTCGGTTATTGCGTCAAGCGAACAGCTCGGCCTGCTTCTTCTTTTGCGGAGATGACTGAAGCACAAATTGCGAAGTATCTGATAGAACCACGGAAAGAACCCCCAATTCAGATTAAGACTTCTGATATTCGTATAAGCCCTGATAAATGCCTCCTGGGACAAATCCAGTGCGTCTTCTCGATTACCAACCAGTCCCAGGGCGATAAAATACGCGTCTTTCATATACTTGTTGACGATGGCCCCGTACGCATCTTTTGAGCCGCCGCGGCAGCGTTGTATAAGCACCGATTCGTCTATGCAGGCGTCTTTCAATTTCCCAAGGCCTTTTTTTCCATTGCCAAATTGTCAAAAACCGCCGCCTGAGCCGGTTGTCCCGTATAAATAGACTCCGGCCCAGCTAAGTTTATTCAAAAAATCCTGCAATGTCACAAACAAGTAAGAAAAAAGCTCCCAATGATACCTTTTTCGGCTTTAGGCCCTATATTACGACAGCTAAAGACCGTTATTTCGCAGGCGATTCACGCACTTATCATATATGGCTTTTGCCTTTACAATAGGCAACTCCGTTGATACAATTAGGCGCCTTATGGCAGGAAAAATAGTCATCGATACCGAACGCTGTAAAGGCTGCGGCCTGTGCGTCATCGTATGTCCTAAAAACAGCATCGTTATTTCCGATGAATCCAACAAAAACGGTTACTTCCCGGCAAAGTTCGAGGGCAATCAGTGCACCGCCTGTACCGCCTGTGCAATTATATGTCCCGAAGCCCTAATAGAAGTTTACGCCCAAGGCAATATTGTCGCTATCAACCAGTCAAAGAAAAACAAACCTGCTCTGAGTAAGTCAAAGACATGACAGAACGGATTCTAATGTGCGGCAATGAGGCCCTCGCTGAAGCGTCTATCATTGCCGGGTGTGATGCTTATTTTGGATACCCAATCACCCCCCAAAATGAGGTGACAGCCTACATGTCCCGGCGCATGCCCGAGGAAGGTCGAGTCTTCGTTCAGAGCGAAAGCGAGCTTGCCGCCATCAACATGGTCTTCGGTGCATCAGCCACCGGCAAACGAGCGATGACAAGCTCATCCAGTCCCGGCATAAGCCTCATGCAGGAAGGCATCAGCTATTTAGCAGGAGCGGAGCTGCCTTCTGTAATCGTCAATGTGATGCGAGGAGGCCCAGGTTTAGGCAACATCGCGCCGGCTCAGGGTGATTACTTCCAGGCAACTCGAGGCGGCGGTCATGGTGATTACAGAACGATTGTATTAGGGCCATCCACCGTGCAGGAACTGGCTGACTGTATGCCGCTGGCCTTTGAGCTGGCTGATTTGTACCGAACGCCGGTCATGGTATTGGCTGACGGCATACTCGGCCAAATGATGGAACCTGTCGTGCTTGATAACGCGGATAACATGATAAAAAGAATCACAGGCAATACCAAACCACGTCCGAAACTGCCTGCTAAAGACTGGGCGCTCACCGGAGCCAAAGGAAGAAAGCAAAACATCGTAAGGTCGCTCTGGCTCAAGGAAGGTGTGCTCGAAGAGCTAAACTATAAGCTTCAGAAAAGATACCACCAAATCGAACAGAACGAAATACTCTGCAAACAATTCGAAGCTGACTCGGCCGAGATTGTTGTTGTCGCATACGGAGTTGCCGCGAGAGTAGTTCGCTCAGCGGTAGATAAAGCCAGACAACAAGGCATAAACGTCGGCTGGATACGACCCATTACTTTGTGGCCTTTCCCATACGAGACTGTAAGCAAAGTCGCAGAGCAGCTTCGAGTCTTTCTCGTGGTTGAAATGAGCCTCGGCCAAATGGTCGAAGATGTTAAGCTCGCCGTAGCCGGTAAATGCCCCGTTGTTTTCTACGGCAGAGCCGGAGGCGGTGTCCCAACCGTCGAGCAGGTGCTCGAAAGAATCAGACAATTATGGACAAAACATAAAGCGTGACAAAATGAAAACTGTTTTTAAAAGAACGCCGACTTATAAAGATGTGCCGACGCACTACTGTCCCGGCTGCGGCCACGGCATCGCCCACAGGCTTGTCGCAGAAGCAATAGACGAACTCGATGTAAAAGAACGTACTATCGGCATAGCACCGGTCGGCTGCGCCGTACTGGCTTACGACTATCTCGATGTTGATATGATCGAAGTCGCTCACGGCAGAGCCCCTGCTGTTGCGACAGGCATGAAAAGAACCAATCCCGATAAGATTGTCTTCTCGTATCAGGGCGATGGTGACCTTGCCGCTATAGGCACCGCCGAGATTATCCACGCTGCGCACCGTGCCGAGTCAATAACAGTCATTTTTATAAATAACGCAATCTTCGGAATGACCGGCGGCCAAATGGCGCCTACAACCATTCTTGGCCAGATCACGGCAACAACGCCACAAGGCAGAGAAGTTGCTTTCGAGGGCTACCCGCTTCAGGTGTGCGAACTATTATCTGTCCTGCCGGGCGCTACATATATAGAAAGATGCGCACTACATAAGCCGGCGGAAATCCGCAAGGCAAAAAAGGCTGTCAAGCACGCCTTCGAGCTTCAGGTCGCCGGCGAAAAAGGTCTGTCACTGGTCGAGCTGCTGTCACCATGCCCGACTGGCTGGCGAATAAAACCTGCCGACTCACTTAAATGGATTGAGCAAGAGATGATTAAGGCATTCCCACTGGGGAGATTTAAAGGTTAATGGCTACTGACAGCTTATACGAAGAGGTAATTATCGCTGGCTTCGGAGGCCAAGGAATAATACTGGCAGGTAAGCTTCTCGCACAGACAGCTATGAATGCCGGCAAAGAAGCAACTTACATGCCCAGCTACGGCGCGGAGATGCGAGGAGGAACCGCTAACAGTATGGTAGTTGTTTCCGACAAGCCTATAGCTTCTCCTTTGGTTAGCAATCCGAGTTCACTCATAGTTATGAATAAGGCTTCGGTTAACAAATTCGCATCAAGAGTAGAGAACGGCGGACTTATAGTCTACAACAGCTCACTAATTGATACTGAACTTCAGGTAGATGGCTCAATAGAAGTCCTGGCAATACCAGCCGATGACCTGGCCGTCGAATTGGGTAACCCCAGAATAGCAAATATGGTCATGGTAGGCGCGTATTTACAAAAGAAAGGTTATTTTAGTCCTGAGATGGCAGCCAAATCTCTGCCCGATGTTTTGGCCAAACGTTACCATAATATGCTTGATATAAACACCAAAGCTCTTCAGCGCGGCGCGGATTTTGCCAAAGACAATTGATACTTTACAAGCAATGGACATCAAACAATTACATACCGACGGTATAAGGCGCATCTTTGCCGACCACAAAAGCAGCTTCGCTTTGAGAATGGCACCGATGATAGACATGATTTTTCTGCTGCTGATTTTCTTTTTAGTGGCCGCTAAATTCCAACCGCCGGAATCTTTTCTCCCTCTGCGATTAGCCACAGCCCAAGGCCAAACGCCAACGATCAAACCTGAACCTCTGATAATAAACATAACCGGCAAGACCAACGGCTGTCAGGTACGAATCGGCACTAATACCCCGCTCGATATAAAAGATGCTACAATCAATGAGAACCTCACGACTTTGGCTGAGCTGATTTCCGAAATTCTTCAAAGCCAAAAAAGGCTCCCTACCGACCCGGTAGAAATTACCTGCGCCGACAATGTCAAATGGGACCACCTAGCCAAGATTTATAACCTCTTGTATGGAATGGGCTTAGAAGACATTACATTCCGGCTTACAGAATGACAGTTATAGCGCGACACTTCAAGCTCAAGGCCATGATTCTGATTTTTACTGTATGCACACGTGTCAGCGCAGTTGAGCTTCCCACAGCAGAAAAAATTAACCAACTGGAAGAGCTTGCGAAACTTTCCACAGAAACATTTTTCCAACAGAGTTTCAAGTCGAGAATGCAATACGAATTCAGCGATACCTTTTTAACAGAGACCGACAAGAACAGTCTGCTGGAGATATGCCAAACAGCCGCGACAGATTTGAAAACTATCGCCCAACAACAGCAGCAACTAAAAACCCAAATCGAAGATTATGAAGGCCCAGACTGGGAACATCGCTACGGCCAGACCGGCCTGTGGCGAAAACTTAACGCGGATTTATACAAAACACAACTGGCGTTACATGAGATTGATTACTATCTCGCTCTAACAGTCAAAGCTGACGAACAAAAACAAATTGCTGCAACTAAATTGATAAATTTGAAACAGCTTGAAGAACAATTTAGTGGTGATGACTTGGAATTTCTCAAGGCCAAATTTATTGTTCTCGAAAATACTAAGCCCGATTCGCAAAACAACGCAGAGGAAATACTAAACCGAATTATTGGGACCGCCCTTTCGAAGAACAGCAGGTCGATACAGCTTTGGGCAATGCTCGAAAAGGCCGAACTGAAGAAAGATATTTCCGCACTGGATAAGGCTGTTGCTTTAGCCCGGACGCAGGATTTCGAAGGTAAAAATCAATGGCTTATAACAGCAGCTTTTTTATACCACCGGCTCGGTGACTGTCAGAAATTCAAACAACTGCTAAAAAAACATCGAGAACTTGCCACATCTGCAGCAAAAATAATCCTCTCGCAACTCGAAGCGGGCAAAGAGCCTATGTGTTGTTCCGAGATTGAGTTGGCGGCAATAGCAACCTTGCAGAAAGAGTCTATCGGAGAGCAGGCTGATATTCTCACGTCGCTGGCCGAAACAAATAATTTCGAAAGTCCCTTGCTTTTCTACGCAGCGGGTTTATCACTCGTTCAAACTTCACCAAAGAAAGCCTGTGAGTTCCTTATCAGAGCAAGTCAATTTCAGAAAGACCGCAAAAGTGATTATCTTAACATCGACGCTCCTGCGATTGCCGAACAGGCCAGTCGTCTGGCATACAATCTCTATTCCGCCGATTCCAATCAATGTGAATTCGCAGTGAGAATTTTCAGAAACTACAGACAGATAAGCTCGGACAAAATGGCAGAGGATTTAGAGTATGCGTACACCCAATTGCTTTACGAATGTTATGACACCCTTGAAGGGCAATATCTTCTGAAAAGGATTGCACAAGCAAACAGTAAATACAGCAAAAAAGCTGTTATACAACTCGCCGCCCAGCAGCTTCGCACAGAGGGACACCAAGACCCAAAACAAAGACTGTTCCTGCTGCAGCAATTTGCAGATTCTCTCGAAGATGCCGGTGACTGTCGATATACGCGCGAAGTGCTCGGCCTGGCTAAAGACACGCTCTCCAAAATCGAGACCTTCGAAGATAATCCACAAACACATGCGGCGATGCTGCATAATTCTTATAAGATTGCCAATTTCTTCTTGGATTGCTCTTTTGAACCTTTTGATGACTTAATCTGGGCAGAGCTTAGCATTCTGACAGCCGATGCGAATAACCTCAACCTCATCCATGCCGAAGAAATAATCGCACAATCTATAAGTCGGTGCGACACTAATAGGTCTGATTTGCTTCGCTGCAGGGCCCGGCTGTTGCAGAAAAAAGCCCGATTCTGCGAAGCGGCCAAATTGTGGCAAAAGCTGGCCGAGATTATAAAAATATCAACACCTGAAAGTTGGCAATGGTGGCGGGCTAAATACTATGAGCTTTTCTGTTGGCTCAATTGTGAAAACGCAGCAGCCGAAGATACACTACACGCAATAGATGTGTTGCAGGTAAGTTTTGATATCCCCGCCCCCTGGGCCGAAAAACTGGACGCCTTAAAACAATAGTATCCCGCCCAAATAGCCGATACTACTAAATAGCTTGCCTGGATTAGCATACATCGTTAGAATGTGAAATTATGCGTACATTTTTGTTTTTGAAGGATTGATAGATTAGATGGCCAAACAATCGGACATTTCCAAAAGCAAAGCTATTTGCAGTTTTTGCGGTCGCGCCTCGACTCAGACCGACACGTTCATCGAAGGGCCGAACAAGGTCTTCATCTGCCCGGAGTGTGTTGACCTGTGCCACAACATAATGCAGCAAAACCGCAAGAGGCTAAGTAAAACCACTCTTACACTCGACGAGATGCCCAAGCCCAAGCAGATAAAAAAATATCTCGACGAATATGTAATCGGCCAGGAGCACGCTAAAAAGTATCTGGCCGTAGCCGTCCATAACCACTACAAACGATTAGTGCACTCGGACAGCGAAGAGAAAGATGTGGAAATCGATAAATCCAATGTTCTGCTGATAGGCCCGACCGGTTCCGGTAAGACACTCCTGGCTCGGACGCTCGCCAGATTTCTGCATGTGCCCTTTGCTATCTGTGACGCAACAACCGTCACCGAGGCAGGATACGTCGGTGAAGATGTCGAAAACTTTTTACTGAGGTTACTTCAATCAGCAGATTTCGATATCGAAACTGCTCAACGCGGAATAGTCTATATCGACGAAATCGACAAGATTGGAAAGACGAGTCAGAACGTATCGATAACACGGGATGTCTCCGGCGAGGGTGTCCAGCAGGCACTTTTGAAAATGCTTGAAGGTACTGTCGCAAATATCCCGCCACAGGGTGGAAGAAAACACCCCGAGCAGTCTTACATCCAGATCGATACTTCGCAGATACTGTTCATTTGCGGTGGGACATTTACCGGCCTGAATAACATCATTAAAAAACGGCTGGGTAAACAAATGATAGGTTTCGATTCCGAGCTGTCACGTGCTCAGGACGAGCAAAGTGAATACAGCAATATTATCAGCCAGGCCATTCCGGAAGACATTATCGAGTATGGAATGATACCGGAGATGGTCGGACGGCTGCCGGTAATCACGACGCTTTCAGCGCTCGACGAAGCAGCGCTTATCGACATCCTGACCAAGCCGAAGAACGCATTGATTAAGCAGTATCAAAGGTTCTTCGAGATGGAAGACGCAAAGTTGCAATTTACTGATGATGCTTTGCACCGGCTTGCCCAAAAAGCTCTTGAACGTGACACCGGCGCCAGAGCGCTACGGTCTATTACCGAAGAGCTCATGGTTGATTTGATGTATCAGCTGCCGGAAGAACCCAAAGGGACTGCGTACGTAATTAACCGTGACATTGTCGAGGGTAAAGCAGCCCTTTTCACCAAAAAGGAAACTTCCAGGAAAAAAGAGTCCGCGTAATAAAGCTTCATCTTTAATGCAACTGTCGCCCATTTCCTTCAGCCTGAGCGCTTTTATACGTTGCCAAGCGAACATACGCGGCCCTGCTTGCACTTACTCCTGCCAGGGCATATTTGACATCGCTAAACGCGATTGACTTATCGACTCGCAGCGCAACAACCCGCTGCTCATCGGAATAATCACCAAGACGTAAATCGACCTCTTCGGCTATTCTCGCCGATAAATCAACAGCCTCTGATAAATCGAATCTCGCTGCGCCGACGGCAAATTCGACTTGACCGTCGGGTTTTCTTGTAACTGTTATCGTCACAGGAGCCACCTGAGTGCTGCTGGCATCCTGAGACAAATCACACTCATCGGGAACCTGTACGGCAAAATCTTCGGTCTCGATGAAGTGACACACTACAACCAAAAACACTATCAGCAGAAAAACTATATCTATGACGGGAGTCATATTGAACACAGCTCTCCTGCT
>JASFHM010000036.1:0-7756 GCA_050123215.1 Phycisphaerales bacterium
ATGCTGTTGGGCGGCTTCCGTTCCCGTCTGATTTATCGCTGCCTGGTGATTACGCCTACGTAATGCGTGGCGCCGGTGCGGAGAATCCGGATATCGGTGACGGTTGGCCTGCCTGGGTACTCGAAAATAGGGATAATCCTAATCCAGTCCCGTCATTGTATCGTGAGGCAGGTGAGCCTCTTGAGAAACCGGAATTCGAAGAGGGTGGTTGCCCGGCTCTGATGAACTGGTTCGCCAGCGAAGCCGGCATACCAGCCGACCAGATTCAGGTACTACTGGGTAGCGCCGATTATCTGGCGACAGATATTCAACCTTGCGATGCCTGTGCCAGACTGAAGACACAAGCAGATGCCATGGGTGGCCTTGATGTCGAGCAGGTCAATGCCTGGGCGGCAGTAGTAAGAGGTGCCTTGGCTGGACCGCCTACGCCTGAAATGATTGCAGGTATCAGAACAGCTTTGGCTGATAATCCGGCAGCTCTTAGCTTTGATGATGCAGCGGCTGAATATGTCAGGATTCTTAACGATGAGTTAGGTATTTCTACTGAGGATGCCCTTGCTATGCTGACCGGTAACTATGCTCCTGATAGTACTGATCTTGGTGCCTACATCGGTGCCAGAAGCGGTATGTAAGAGCGTTTACTGATTAATAAAAAAGCCTGCCTCTGCTGTTTGGCAGAGGCAGGCTTTTTCTTTGCTCTTTTCACCGGGGAGACTTTTCAGGGAGGTATCCCAAAGCTATCCTGCACCAGCCCCTTAGTGTTACAAAAACCGCATTTTTTCGGCGGAAATGGGCTTTATTTGAGATATTTTGCGATTTTTTGAGATAGACGCAATAAAAAACCGCCGAAATCGTCTATAATACTGACCGGTCAGTTCTGTCTATGGAGGGGCTTATAGTATCCCACGGCAGGAGCCATTTTCGCACTTTTTGGGATAGAAGCGATGATTCAGAACAATAAAAGAAGGCAGATTATGCGAGTGGTCGAGAAATTGGCCACCAACCATCGCAGATTCCACGAAATCACTCTGGATGAGGTAGCTGAGGCTGCCAAGGTCGGCAAGGGTACAATCTACCACTACTTCAAGGATAAGGAAGATTTGCTGTTCCAGGTGGCTACTTCCGGCTTCGATGAGCTCTGTGAGCTGTTCCAGCAGAGTGTTCAGGGTAATGGCTCGTTCTCTGAGAAACTTCTGAAGGTATGTGAGGAGATTGAGAAATTTTTTACTGCCAGACGGGAGTTGGTTCGGATTATGCAGAGTGAAGCTGCTCTTGTTTCTTGGCGCGAGGATGAAATTCGTCAGCGGTGGCTGGCTAAGCAAAAAGCACTTATCGATGCTCTCGCAAATGTGTTATCCGAAGGCGTGGCTGAAGGGGCCGTAAGAGCTGACATCCCGGTGTCGGTGCTGGCAACTTTCCTGTTTGGGATGCTGCGAACCAGAACGAGGGACTTGGATAATAATCCTGAGAATAAGAAAGACTATTATTTAGTGGAGTTGTTTCTCAATGGTGTTCATCTGCCGTCTGAGGAATTAGCTTTTAATAGAATGCCTGCGAAATAATCTATGCGGGATTGAATAAGTGGATGTGATGATAGGAATGAATAAAATATCTGGTAGAAACAAACTGGGTGGCAAGTTTTTCACATTGCTTGGCCTGCTGTTTTTACTCGTACTTGCCGTATCAGGATGCCAAACTCCTACCGAATATAGACTTGAGGCGGATAAGATGGGGCAGGATATCATTCAGCAGAAGAGCTCGGAAGCTTTAGGCCGGGCAATGCGAATCGATATTGAACGCCCAAGCAATATTTTTCGCCGAAGACTGCTTTCGGAACAGGATCTTATATACTCAAATGAAGCTTCACTGGGTACTGACCAACTTACTCCTATAGAACACTGGCCTGAGACGAACTATCCTTCGGCGATTGAAGCGCTCGACCCGATTGTACTGATTGAGCCGAATGAACCGGTCAGGTTAACGCTTTTGCAGGCATTGCAGATAGGGGCACGTAATAGTTTCGATTACCAGGAGAAAAAAGAAGAGATTTTCAAAAAGGCTTTGGCACTTGACCTGGAGCGGAATGAGTTTCGAAATACTTTTGTCAGCCAGGTCGAAACTCTTCTTAGTACCGATTCCACTGGTGACAGAACTGTCAGCGGGACTGTGACCAGCGGCAGTGTAGGTCTTAGCAGAAAGCTCGAAAGTGGTACTGAGTTGACTACGGCATTGGCAATAGATTTGGCTAACGTTACGACCCTTGGCGGTTTTTCGATTTTTGGTATCAGCGGCGATGCTTCGATTTCAATGCCGCTATTGAGAGGTTCCGGTAAGCATATCGTCATGGAGCCTCTGACGCAGGCTGAAAGAGAAGTCGTATACGCGATTTATGAATTTGAGAGATTCAAGAGAACTTTTGCTGTGGACGTTGCCTCGGATTATCTGTCGGTTCTTAACCAGTTGGATGGAATAAAAAACAGCGAGAGCAATTATAAAAGTCTTATATCTTCGACCCGTCGCAGCCGCAGGTTGGCCGAAGCGGGTGAGATGGGCTCTATCGAAGTTGGTCAGTCCGTGCAGAACGAGCTGAACGCAAGGGAACGATGGATACGTGCCAGAGAGAGTTACAAAAAGGGCCTGGACTCGTTCAAAGGGCTTTTGGGATTGCCCCCCGATGCCAGGATAGAATTAGACAGATACGAACTGGAAAAGCTCGCTGAACCGACTAAAATAATAATGGAGGAAATAGACAAGCAGGAACAAATGGAACAGGTTGGTGAGGTTTTGCCGGCCGATGCTCCTATAGAATTGATTGAGCCGAGCCGTGAAGGTGCCGGGCCGTATGAAATTGAATCATCGGTTGCTATGCGACTGGCGTTGGATAATCGGCTTGATTTGCGCACTGCTACAGGACGAGTCTACGATGCGCAAAGAGATGTGGTTATTGCCGCCGACCAATTGGGCGCTGAGCTGACGCTTCTTGGTTCGGCAAGCTCAGGAGGCAGCAGGTCGCTTTCCTCGACCGACCAGGACGATGCACAATTTCGATTTGACAAGGCGAAATATTCAGCTCTATTAACCCTTGATTTGCCGTTTGAAAGGACTCAAGAACGTAATAATTATCGAAACAGCTTTATTGAGCTTGAACGGTCCACAAGAGATGTTCAGGTTCTGGAAGATAAAATTAAACTTGCCGTTATTAATGAGCTTCGTGATTTGATGCAGACCAGAGAAAGCCTGTATATTCAGGCCAAGGCGGTTTATGTTGCTGAAAAGCGAGTAAAGAGCGTGGCTCTGTTTCTCGAAGCGGGCAGGGCCCAGATGCGTGATTTGCTGGAGGCTCAGGAAGCTCTGCTTTCGGCTCAAAACAGCCTGACGAGGGCGGTAGTAGATTACCGGGTTGCTGAATTGCAGTTGCAGCGTGATACCGGATTGCTTAAGGTGGATGAAAAAGGTTTGTGGCAGGAATTTAATCCAGAGGAAATAGAAAATGTCAGCGGATAATGCAAAATCCAAATTCATTAAAAGTGCCTTGCTGAGAATATTGATAGTAGTTGTTCTGGTAGCCCTTACCGGCGGTGCTGTTTTATGGTTTGGCGGTGCGGGGTCGAAAAATGAGCTGGACAGTGATGTGGCAACATTTACCGTAAAGCGTGGGCCTTTGACTATCAGTTTGACTGAATCGGGCACAATAAAAGCCAGAGACCAGGTAATCCTGAAGAACGAAGTAGAAGGAAGAACCTCTATCATTTCACTTGTTGACGAGGGAGTAAAGGTCAAAAAAGGCGACTTGCTGGTTGAGCTTGATTCGAGTGGATTGGTGGATAATAAGGTCGACCAGGAAATAAGGGTTCAAAATGCCGAGGCGTCTTTCGTAAATGCCAGTGAGAATCTTGAGGTAACAAAAAATCAGGCACAAAGCGATATCGACAAAGCACAGTTAGCTTTTGATTTTGCCAAGCAGGACCTGAAAAAGTACATAGAAGGCGAATTCCCGAATCAGCTCCAGGAGGCCGAGGCGAAGATTACCCTTGCCGAAGAAGAGCTTGCGAGGGCAAAGGAGACCTTGAAATGGTCAAAGACATTATTTAAGGAAAAATTTATTTCACAAACTGAGCTGCAAGCTGATGAGCTGGCCGAAAAGAAAAAAGCTTTGGATTTGAAGCTGGCACAGAACAAACTGGATTTACTGAAGAATTTCACCTATCAAAGAGACCTTGCTCAGCTCGAAAGTGATGTGAAACAGGCGGAGATGGCTTTGGAACGAACCACTCGAAAGGCCAGGGCCGATGTCGTGCAAGCCGAAGCAGACCTAAAAGCCAGAGAAGCAGAATACAATCGCCAAAAAAGCAAGCTCAAAAAAATAGAGGACCAGATTGAAAAGACGAAAATATATTCCCCGGTTGATAGTCAGGTTATTTACGCCACCAGCGCTCAGAGAAGCGGCTGGCGGGGCAGGGATGAACCTCTTGACGAGGGCCAGGAAGTTCGTGAACGCCAGGAATTGATATATCTTCCGACCGCTGATTTGGCTAAGGCCGAAGTGGATATTCACGAGTCAAGTCTGGAGAAAATCCGGCTGGGACTGCCGACAATCATAACTGTTGATGCCTTGCCGGGAAAGAAGTTCTTCGGTACTGTAGTGCAAATCGCGCCGCTTCCGGATGCTCAGAGCATGTGGATGAATCCCGACCTTAAGGTTTATAACACCGATATTAACATAGACAACCATGCCAGTGATTTGCGTACGGGTATGAGCTGTCAGGCTGAAATCATTATAGAGCGATATGAAGATGCTTTATATATACCTGTCCAGGCGGTCCTGAGAGTCGGCAGATACAACACAGTCTTTGTTTTCAACGGCAAAGATTTTGAGCCTCGTAAAGTTGAGATAGGCCTGGACAATAACAGAATGGTTCGAATCATAAGCGGCCTTGAAGAAGGTGAGGTTGTAACGTTAACTCCACCGTTAAAAGCCGCAGCTGTTATTGAACCTACCTCAGAGGATACTTCTTCAGAGGACATGTCTTTTATCGAAAAGAACCTTCAAAGCAAACCCGTAGAACAAGCTCCTGCTGAGAAGCAACCGGAAGTGACTATGCCTTCGCCCGAGCAGATGGAAGAGATGCGTAAAAAGTTTGAAAACATGTCACCTGAAGAAAAAGAAAAGCTGCGCAAGAGATTTGAAAACATGTCGCCTGAGGAAAGAGGAAAAAAGATGAGGCGTGGCGGTCGACCAGGACCAGGCCGGCAGGGAACGACAGATGGATAGTCATCCGCAGGACAATTGTGATTCTGAGATAATCCGGCTTGAGGATGCCCGCAAGGTCTATCAGATGGGCTTACAGCAGGTCCATGCCCTGGCTGGAGTTACAGTATCTTTTAAGCGAGGCAGTTTCTGGGCGATAATGGGGCCGAGCGGTTCGGGCAAAAGTACGATGATGAATATCCTTGGTTGTCTGGACCATTTAACTTCAGGTCGTTACGTTCTTGAGAGCCAGGATGTTAGTACGCTTGGCGATGATTCCCTTAGTGAATTCAGGCTCAGGCATCTCGGTTTTATTTTTCAAAGTTTCAACCTGATACCGCAATTAACGGTCCAGAGGAATATCGAGCTGCCTTTATATTATCTCGGATGGGATGCGGACCGTAGTGCCGAACGCGCCACAGAGTTAGCTTTACAGGTAGGTTTGGAAGGTAGATTAAATCATAGACCGACCGAGCTTTCCGGCGGGCAAATGCAACGAGTCGCCGTTGCCAGAGCGCTCGCCAATGACCCGCAAATACTTTTTGCCGACGAACCGACCGGAAACCTTGACAGCGCAACGGGTGAGCAAATTCTGGAGCTGCTTAGTAATCTCAATGAGCAGGGCAAGACTATAATCATGGTGACTCATGAATCGAATATAGCTGAATACGCCAGGGAACGGCTGCATATGCTTGACGGTATGATTGAAAAAATAGAATGAGACTGCTATGAAGCAAAGCAGATTTATAAGAAACATTTGGCTGGGTATTGAAAACCTGATGCTCCATAAGCTCAGGTCGTTCTTAACGATGCTGGGAGTAGTTTTTGGTGTAGGCAGTGTCGTTGCGATGCTGTCGGTTGGTGAAGGCGCCAGCAAGGGAGCCCTTGAACAAATTCGCAAGCTCGGCAGCAATAATATTATTATATCTTCAATCAAGGCTGTTGAAGATGAATCTATAAGCACAACTCGTACATTCATGAGTGTTTATGGTTTAACATACGACGACCACACCAGAATAGCAGAGACCTTCAAGACAGTAAGGCAAACAGCTCCTGCAAAACTCGTCCGTAAGCAAGGCCGTCTTGGAACCAGAGAACTTGAGTTGCGTGTGGTAGGTACGACTTCGGAGTGGTTTGATTTGGTTCAAAGGCCTCTTGTTGCCGGACGAGTAATATCGATTTCTGATGAACAGGATAGGGCGGCGGTGGCGGTCTTAACGGAATTTGGTGCGAGAAAACTTTTGGCTACTAACAATACGATAGGCCAGTATCTTCGTATAGGTAGTGACTATTTTGAGGTAATAGGTATTATAAAGAGCGAAACCGGCCAGGCCGGAGGCATTCAAATCCCTGACCAGCAGATTGATGCGTATATACCGATTGATGTGGCCCGCACTTACTTTGGTGATGTGATGACCCGTATATCTTCGGGGTCATTTGAGAGAGAACTCGTGGAGCTGCATCAGGTAATTGTACAGGTGGATGACAGAAAGAATGTTGAGGCTACCGCGGCAGGCATCGAAGAAATGATTAAGCGTTTTCATAAGAAAAAGGATTATATAATCAGCGTACCATTGGCATTGCTGAAACAAGCTGAAGAAACCAAAAGAATTTTCAATATTGTATTAGGCTCAATCGCAGGTATTAGTTTGCTGGTCGGTGGAATTGGAATTATGAATATCATGCTGGCTTCTGTAACCGAGCGGACCCGTGAAATTGGGATTAGACGTGCTATTGGAGCAAAGAGGAAGCAGATTGTGCTACAGTTTCTTATTGAAACCGTGGTGTTATCTACGATTGGGGGACTTATTGGAATCGGCTTGGGGGTTCTTCTGCCGATTCTTATAACATATTTTGCCAAAATGCCTACGGTTATTACCCCAGCCAGTATCGCATTGCCCATGTTTATCAGTTTGGCTGTTGGTATTGTTTTTGGGTTATATCCTGCCTTACGTGCGGCCAAAGTGGACCCAATCATTGCCCTCCGCCATGAGTAACTGGTATTTTGCTTAAGAGACCGATTTTAAATTTGATAATGGACAGTTGCCAAATTCTATCCTGAGAATACAATGTGTCGTAGCCGTTGCTCTGGTGAATTGCGAGGTTTTTGAGCTGGCCTGGATGAGTTTTAGTGAGAGAAAAATTTACGAAGTGTTATAAAGGAAAGAAGAAAAATGGCAAAGCACGGCAGGCTTGTTGTTTTATCCACGATGAAAGAGATTGGCTTAGTGCCGGTATTTTACAACGGCGATTTTGAATTGGCTAAGAATATTGTCTGTGCCTGCGCGGATGGTGGAGCGAAAGCGATTGAGTTCACCAATCGTGGTGACAGGGCAATAAATGTTTTTACCAGACTCGCCGAGTTTCGTGACAAAGAACGGCCTGACATAATACTTGGTGTCGGTTCGGTTTGTGATGCTCCGACAGCAGCTATGTACATTGCAGCAGGTGTGGATTTTGTAGTAGGGCCCTTGTTGGATGAAGAGACTGCTATACTTTGCAATAGCA
>JASFHM010000037.1:0-7722 GCA_050123215.1 Phycisphaerales bacterium
ACAAGAGCTTGCCATCGTCCAAGCCATGTTTTATCGCCAGCGTGAAGAGCCGCTATAGCTGATCGTGAAAGCTCTCGGAATTCCTCGTCGGTATCATAGTCACGTTTAGCTTCTCTGTATAAGTTTTCGAATTCATGTAAATGTGATGGAATAACACTTACTTTCTCGCCCGCTAGAACTTCTTTAGTCAATTGGTAAATTCTTGCTATTAACATGCCGAATTGTGTTCCCCAGTCGCCAATGTGGTTTTGGCGTATAACGGTATGGCCGAGGAATTCGAGGACTCGGCAGATACAGTCACCGATGATAGTGCTTCGCAGGTGGCCGACATGCATCTGCTTTGCGATATTTGGGCCTGAAAAATCGACTACTATCCGTTGTGGTTTATCGACTTTATTTACGCCGAGGTGCTCTTTGTCATCGTTAATTTCAAGAAGGGCGTTAGACAGAAACTCTGATTTCAATCTTATATTTATAAAGCCCGGCCCCGCAATTTCAGGCTCTTCACAGATGTCATTCACATCGAGTTTTTCAACGATTTGCTCAGCAAGTTTTCGCGGATTGGTCTTTAGTTTTTTAGCTAACCCCATAACGCCATTAGCCTGATAGTCACCGAATTTCGCGTCTTTGGCAGGCTGAACAATAGCGGGGACTTTTTGCCCGGCAAACTGTGTCATCACCGCAGATATTTTCTCTTCGAGTATGTCAATAACAGGTTTCATTTAGTCAGCCACAAAGAATTATTTCTTTAGACGCTGATTCCGCTGATTAACGCAGATGTGATAAAAATGAATTAACAGCGAAATCTGCGAAATCAGCGTCTAAAATTTCATCCGTGTAAATCAGTGTTAATCTGTGTCTAATTCAACCTTCAATCTTTTAGCATCGCCCCAGAGCAGTTCCAAATCGTAATAGTTTCGGTATTCGGCGTCGAAGATGTGAACGAGTACATCGAAGAAGTCCAGCAGAATCCATCGGCCTTGCTCGTAACCTGCCCGGCCGAACCGGCTAAGACCGCTTTGCCGAGCCAGCTCGCTTACCTCGTCAGATACGGTCTTCATCTGTCTGTTACTGGTACCTGTTGCAATGACGAAATAGTCGGTGGCGGGCGACAAACCCTTCAAATCGAGCACTACGATATCTTCACAATGCAGCTCTCCAGCCAGTTTAGCAGCGGCCAGGGCGAATTTGTGTGTCTGTGTATTAGTCTTTTTTGCCAATTAACAGCGAACCTCCATAAAAAAACAGGGTGGCCGAAAATCGACCACCCCGATAGGTTACATTTGATTGACGTTATCGTCAACCGGGCATTAAGTTTAACCGCCTATGCCGAGCCAGCCGCCGACTACCGGTGCGAATTTGACGATAACACCGGCAAAGACGACGCTGACCATACTCATCAGCTTGATAAGGATGTTCAGGCTCGGTCCGGAGGTATCTTTGAACGGGTCGCCGACTGTATCACCGACAACGGCTGCCTTGTGAGCGGCAGAGCCTTTTCCGCCGAACTTGCCGGTTTCGATGTACTTCTTGGCGTTGTCCCAGATACCGCCTGCGTTGTTAAGAGCCACCGCCAGTACGAAACCACAGCTAAGCCCACCGGCTAAGAGGCCCATAAGCCCTGCGATGCCGAGAACCAGTCCTGTTATGACCGGTATGAATATCGCCAGCAGCGATGGTACAATCATCGCTCGCTGGGCACCTTTTGTCGAGATAGCCACGCAACGGGCGTAATCAGGCTTGCCTGTACCTTCCATAATACCGGCAATCTCTCTGAACTGTCTGCGGACTTCATTGACCATATCACCGGCGGTTTTACCGACGGCCTTCATAGTCATCGCGCAGAAGATAAAGGCCATCATTGCGCCGATGAACAAGCCGCACAGCAGCTTGGGGTTCATAATGCTGAGGTCATAAGCTGTGACAAAGTCAGCCATTGTGGCGGTGGTTACATCAACAGCTCCATTTATTTTTTCCATGACCTCACCCTTAATGAAGGTCACGCTGCCGACCGTGTAGCTGCCGCCGTTTTCCTCAGCTAATCTGCCTATCCAGATTCTCACGCCTTCGATAAGCGATGCGAGAAGTGCCATAGCGGTTAATGCAGCTGAACCGATAGCAAAACCCTTACCTGTTGCCGCTGTTGTATTACCGAGCGAATCAAGGGCGTCGGTTCTTGTTCTTACTTCTTCACCCAGGCCGGACATTTCTGCGTTACCGCCTGCGTTGTCGGCGATGGGGCCGTATGCATCGGTCGCCAGTGTGATACCCAGAGTTGCCAGCATACCAACCGCTGCGAAACCGATACCATAAAGGCCAAGTGCCATATGGCTGAATCCGCCTGCAAAACCGAACGCACACAGAATACAGATCACAATTGTGATTACCGGCAGGGCAGATGAAAACATACCCGTTGCCAGACCGTTGATAATTGTCGGGGCCGGTCCCATCTCAGCCTGCTGTGCAACGGCCTTGGTCGGGCCGTACTCGGCAGATGTGTAATATTCGGTGAACTGACCAATCAAAACACCTCCAATAAGCCCGGCGATTACCGAACCGGCGATTCCAAAGGTGATCCAGCCGAATTTGGCCATAAGCAGAACCGCTACAACGATTAGCACGGTGCTCAGAAGTGTGCCTTTCATAAGGGCGTGCAGCAGGTTCTTTTGGCTTGCTCCTTCTTTACAGCGAACGAAGAAGATACCTATAATCGAGAGTATGATACCTATACCGGCGACGAGTGTCGGTGCCAGTACGGCGTTAAGAGGTGTCATTTTACCTTTCAATATGCCAACCGAAAGGGCTGCTCCGAGAGCTGCTGTTGCGAGGATTGAACCGACATAGCTTTCGAACAGGTCGGCTCCCATACCTGCGACGTCACCTACATTATCACCAACGTTGTCGGCGATAGTAGCCGGGTTTCTCGGGTCGTCTTCGGGTATACCTGCTTCGACTTTGCCGACCAAATCGGCACCGACATCGGCTGCCTTGGTATAGATACCGCCGCCTACACGGGCGAACAGTGCCTGAGTCGAGGCTCCCATACCGAAGGTAACCATTGTTGTTGTAATTTCAGCGAGCTTATAGTCGGGGTTCATACCAGCCGGTACTAAGGTCAGACCCCAAAGCTCCAGGCCGTTTTTCATGTGCTCAGCGGTATATATGAGCTTATCGAGAATCAGATACCAGACGGTGATATTCAAAAGGCCGAAGCCAACCACAATCAGTCCCATCACCGCGCCGGAGCGAAACGCTACCTGAAGGGCGGCGTTTAGGCTCTTACTTGCACCCTGAGCGGTCCTGCTGGAGGCATTAGTCGCGGTTTTCATCCCTAAAAAGCCGCATAATGCGCTTAACGCACCGGCCGTAAGAAACGCCACCGGCACAAACGGGTTCTGAACGCCCGCATACGCCAAAGCCAGAAAAATCGCAAACAGCAGCACAAAGACCAGCGCCACGACCTTGTACTGACTGATTAGGTACGCATAAGCGCCTTCGCGGACGTGGCCGGCGATAGTTACCATCGTTTCGTTGCCTTCCGGGTCAGCCATCATCCTCTTATAGAAGAAAAAGGCGACTATCAGTGCCAAAACAGAGGCAACCGGTGCTATCCACCATGCCGCGGGAATGCCTGCGATGGTGCATGTAGAGCCTCCGCAGCAAAGCTCTCCTGCCAGGCACGGCACCGCAAGGGCGGCAAACAACAATCCAACCAGAAACTTGCTTTTGACCATTTTAATTGCTCCTTTTCAAAATTTATGATTACCCCGCGTCCTGTTCTAAAAACAGGCGAAATGCCAGAGTTTACTCGGAAAACCTGCGATTTCAAGTATTTTGTATGGCATACGTTTTCGAGTATCTTAGATATTATCGGTCATTTATGCTTGGGCTCGTTAGTATTCGCATATTGGCTTTAATCACAGAAACGGCATAAAATTCCGCCGGCAAAGAAATTTATTCCTCTTTATATGGATGAGCGAACGACAGAGAGAAAAATCACTTTTAAACATATCTATTTAACTGACATCGGGTTAAGTAATGCTGCGGACATTTACATCGATATCGGCACGGAATTTGCTGCTGTGTTTCAGATAATAGTAAATTAAAGTTTTGTTAAGGAGTTCTGTAATGCAAATTGGAGCGTCAGGGACAATAAATGCGTTGTTGGCTTCGACATTAAATAATGTATATCAACAGAACAAAACCGCTGAGATTCTGGAAGATGAGAATGATGAATCGGCGGTGACAGATTCTTTGACAATTTCACAGGACGCTCAGAATCTTTTATCGATAGAAGGCATGTTCGGGACAAAGCCGGGCGAGGCTGTAACCCTTGAGGATATAAAATCGTTTGCGGACGAACAGTTGGTAGAGTTCAACAGAGAGTTTAAAGCCCTGCTGCGTAAAAATAATATCGACACCTCCATTCCGATTACTTTGGGACACGAAGAGGGCACCGGCAGAATTATAGTTCAGAACGAACATCCCGATGCGGAAAAGGTAGAAGGACTGTTCAGTGACAACTTCGACTTGCGTAACAAATATACCGCGATTACGAACGCTTTGGGATTGGTAAAACATGCTGAAGAGCATCTGAAGTTTTCAGAGGCTTATGCCAATGGCCCTCAGGCGGCTGTGGCGCAATATTCGTATCTTTTCAATATGCGATTGGGACCTGAAATTACCTTCGACGATGAGCTTTATAGCATATCGTATAATCATACGCTGAAATAACCACAGCCTGGCTAAGTGCAGTAATCTGCTAATAGCTTGAAAGAAACCTGCCCGGCCTTTATCATATCTGATGTATGCAGGAAATCACCGCACCATTTAATATAGCGATAATTGCAGTCACGGCGATTGTTTCGTATTTAGGCTTTACGAAGTACGGCTTTGCGGAACGATATCTGTTCGATTCTCAACGTATCCTCGCAGATAAACAGTACTATCGAATAGTCAGCAGCGGTGCATTGCACGGCAGCTGGGGACATCTGATTTTCAATATGTTCAGCCTTTACTCGTTTGGCAGTGAAATTGAACTGCATTTCGGGTGGGTTCAGTTTCTGACTATATATTTTGTCTCAATCATCGGCGGCAGCCTGTTATCGCTGGTTCTTCACAGGAATCACGAGTATCGTGCGATTGGGGCGTCGGGTGGTGTTTGCGGTATAATATTCGCGTGTATATTCCTGCTGCCCGGCTCAAGTGTTTACATATTTTTCATTCCGATTCCGATACCCGCATATATTTTTGCCGTGGTGTTCCTGGCGGTTTCATATTTCGGCTTGAGAGGGCAGGTAGGAAATATCGGTCATGACGCTCATATTGGCGGAGCCATTATTGGTCTGGCTGTTACTACCGCAATGTACCCTTATATAATAACAGAGAACCCTGTTCTTTATCCTGTTGTGATGGGCCTTGCATTAATAATGCTGGTCCTTCTATATCTTCATCCGCTGTATTTATCTAGGGCCGTTCATAAGACCGTCAGAAGTAGACCCCAGCAACAGGAGAGAGAAGGTAATTATAAACCACCTGCTGAACCAACCGACGAAGAAATACTCGAGAGTCTGCGTGAAAAGGTATCGAAATCCGGAAGCAATTCTTTGACGTATGTAGAAATGCAGCGTTTGGAGAGAATCCTAAAACAAAGAAAAGAACAGCAGAAAGACACGAATCAGCAATGAGAAACATGAAATAATCTGTGTGAAGTACAAATCACTTTATTTTTTGAAAAAACACCCCTATAGTTCTTATCATTCTTTACATTCTTATCATTCTTGTTTGTGTTCACCAGATGTTCACTGGATGTTCACTTGTTGTTCGCTGGATGTTCAAAGTCCTGTTCAGCCGTTTGGTAGATTTGTTACTTAAGTGTGGTTAAGACGCGGAATTTTGATGTTGTTTGTTGTTCAATTTGCTGTTCGCTTTCGGGGTATTTTGGGATTTCCTCGACGGCCGAAGGTACAATCCTCGTTACTTTTCTAAGGCCTGCTCACAGCAAATAATAAAACAGGCTGCGAACTCAATACCAACAGCCTGTTTTAACTCAAAACTAAAGATTTAAAACTCTCTCGTTCTGCGTCTGAGAAACAATCCGCCTAAACCAAGCAGCAATAGCGTTGCTGGTTCGGGTACAACACGAAAACCAACGTTGATACTTGTAGCATCCGCGGGGTTGTGGTCTCTCGTGGTAACAGTACAGTTAGGCGCAACGGTTGCGTAGCTACCTCCCCGAAGAACGTATTCCCCATCACTATCGTAAATTGAAGATGTCCATTCCCAAACATTTCCTGCCATGTCATTCATCCCATAACCATAGGAAGAGTAATGATCCACAGGAGACGTATAAGGTTCATCGGTCAGACCAAGCGGATTGGCATAATCATAGTTTGCTTTGTCTTGGTCTATTGTTATCCCGCAGCCATAAGTATAAGTGCCATCAAAATCAGCGACGGCCTCCCATTCCCATTCAGTAGGTAGTCTCCAGCCGTAATAGTCCGCAAAAGCCGCCGCCCCATACCAGCTTACCTCAACGACCGGATGATTGATCATATCATAGCCTTCGCGACTGCGAACATCAAAGACACCGTCGCTGAAAGTAATCTGACTGTCTATATCAGCAGGATATGTATCAAAATAAATCTGCCCAGCAAAATCTCCGCTTGCGCCATAGACAATATTGTTAGCACCAACAGTTATATCACTGGAGGTATATGCATCGTTAAGAAACTCGCAATATTGAGCATTGGTTGTTTCGTACTTAGCCATTTGGCCTGTAAAGCCTGCATCGGATATTGATACAAATTCCATAGTCATACCATAGGTCATGGTGTTGCATGCCAACATCGCTGTTATTACAATCGCAAATTTTCTCATATTACCCTCGAATAATCATTAACGTTTTCTTTTTCTCAAAATCAAACCACCCAAGCCAAGCAGTAAAAGCGTCCCCGGCTCAGGGATAACGCGAACCCAATCAGTCAGCATCAAACTACTACCACGATCATTCCAAACTCCTACCGGTAACTCACCTGCAAATGTATCTGTTAAGCTTGCGACTTCTTGACCATCTATTGAATAGATTACCTCCGATGGCGTTCGCTCGATTTCGAATTCATGGAATTCGTGCCATGTCACGGGAATCTTGACCTCTAAGAGATTCACATCAGGACTCGGATCCGAACTTGGATTATACCTGGCTATAGCCCAAACATAGTTCGGCTCCATTCCATAGCTGCTATCTAATGTATCAAAGTAGTATCCGGTGATCGGACCGGTACGCTCGTTTGGGTTCGTAGCGAAGCCAAATTTCTGAATTTCTCCGGACAGGCGAATTCGTGCACTAGCCTTTACGCTTTGCCCTATCGGTGCAAAGTTGGGGATGGAATCTATTCTCGTGTGATAACCTTGTGAGTAAAGGAGTCCATCCGCAACGTATGGTGCCTGACCTTCCCCGTGTATATCGATAAATACTTTCCATTTCGATGTATCGAGAGAAATGCCCGTAAAATCATCTTCGAAGAGGATTCCCGCTGAAGAAAACGTAAAAAATACGATAAAAATAAATAGACATGCGCTAAAAATATGTTTTTTCATTTACTTTCCTCCAGTGAACTTTCGCACTTTTAGGTAGCAAATTTTAATGGTTTATAAACAAAAACATATCGACCAGTCGATGTCTTTATTGGATTTAAAATTAAGACAGGCAGGCCGATATGT
>JASFHM010000038.1:0-7712 GCA_050123215.1 Phycisphaerales bacterium
GGAGCATTGCGTCCGGGGTTCTTTACCGAAATAATTCCCGTTGTCATCAGGGCGGCCAGGATAATCGCAAGAATACTCATTCCCACCTTTGTACTTGCACTGCCTACCAGAGCGGCTAAGAGAGATACCTCAGTTGACGTTGCGGTTACAGAGGCGCTTGCGATTGCAGCTTTTGAAGAAGCGGTAAGTTTGCCGAAAAGGACCAGACCTGGTAGCACCAGGGCCTTGCTCATACCCTGTCTGGCTAATTGTTTTTTGAGTGACTGCTTGGCCCTGAAGAACATGACCTGAGCTGTGGTTCTGCTGCAATCCATAATCGAAGCGATTTCCGTGTACGGCCTTTGCTCGAAGCATCGCAGTACAAGAACATTTCGATGCTTAAAACGTAGCTGGCTGATAGCTTTGACTATGGCTTGAGCAAGCTCTTTTTTTATCACTTGATTTAGTCCATCTTCGTGATGGCTACAGTCTGCATCGGCGGCGAGTTCTTTGCTGAATTGGGATAATGCGATAACCTTGCCCCGCCGCGTCTTTGTCCTGAAGTGATGCTGTGCTTTACCCATTGCCACGCGATACATCCATGGCCAGAAGCTGCCGGGTTTTTTAAGGTCCTTTAAGGACTTGACCATCTGTAACAACGTTTCCTGCAACAAATCTTCCGTCAGCTCGTGGTCCAGGGTTACCCGGTACAGATATGCGTACAGACGCTCCCTGGCCAGCTTAGCCAGTTTGTCCATACTATTCTGGCCGCCAAGCTGGGCATCTGTAACCAACCGGGCTATACTGCTATCCGACATATTAACTAACTGTTATATTAGTCCCCAAGAACGGCGATTCTTACATTTTTTTTTGGTTTATCCACTTAAAAAAACACTGATTTTTCCCAAAAACCGGATTTTTAGTGTAATTTCCAGCCTATTTTGGGACTAAACTCTATACAATAACAGACACTTTTTGGGGTTTTGGTATTTGATAGGAGGCTATTGTGTTAGCGAAGGGGAAGAGTTTTTTATTCGTACTGGTTATTTTCACAATTTGCGGCAGCGTTTTCGCAGAATGGCTGGATGAGACGATATTACTTTCAAGTGATCCCGAAGATGAAGATAATTTTGGCCAGTCTGTCTGTATTGATGGCAATGTCTGCGTAGTTGGGGCCTATGGTGTGGAGGCTTATAAAGGTGCGGCTGAGATTCACAGATTTAATGGAGCTGATTGGGTGCGGGAACAGAGAATCTCTGCCTCAGATGGCGTATCATATGACAGATTTGGCTACTCCGTTGATATCGACGGGAATGTCTGTGCAGTTGGTGCTTACGGAGCGGGGGCAGCTTATGTCTTCAGGTATAACGGTTCGAGTTGGGTGCAGGAACAGAAACTCGCCCCTTCCGACGACCCTCGCATTTTTGGCTATGTGGTTGCTATTGATGATGATAAGTGTCTGGTTGGTTCTCCCACCGCTTTGGTTGACGGAGTGACGAGGGGAGCGGTATATTCATTCAAATGTAATGGCAGCACGTGGGTTCAGGAGCAGAAATTGTCAGCATCTGACGGGGAGTTTATGGATCAATTCGGAGAGGCTGTATCAATAAGTGGTAATTTGTGCCTGATAGGTATGCCTAATGAAGATATAGGAGCCAGCAACAGTGGGTCAGCCTATGTATTTGAATATGTTGGGGACAGTTGGATTGAACAGCAAAAACTGGTGCCTTCAGGGACGATAAATGAGTGGCATCTTTTCGGTTGTTCGGTTGCTATAGATGAAAATAATGGTTCTTGTTTGATAGGGGCAAAAGGCGATGACATAATGGCTGACGACGCCGGTGCAGTATATTTTTATAAATATTACTCAGGCTCGTGGACATTCTTTGAAAAATTATTCGCGCCTGATGCCACAGCGCATAATGTTTTCGGTGGCGCAGTATCGCTATTAGGGGATATATTTGTTGTAGGTAGTAGCGGAGATGATGATTTAGGTTCTGTGTGCGGTAGCGCGTATGTGTTCAAAAAAGATGAGAACCTACGACCGCCGTGGAAGATTATAAAATTGACTGCATCGGATGGTGAGTATCAGGATTATTTTGGTACAAGTGTCTCAATCAGTGGAAACAATGCTTTAGTTGGGGCTCCAGCGGGATACAAAGACCCGGCAATAGGCTCGGCGTATGTATATGATTTGACTTGTCCGAGTGCGGATTTGAGTGGTGATTGCTACGTCGATTTCAGGGATTTTGCAACACTGGCTGAGCAATGGTTGGATGGAATCAAACCGTAGAAGATAGTTCCTTGAACAAGATGTGGAATTATTTTTAAACAGCCTGTTTTAATCGGCAGGGGCTTTGGGCAATGTCTTTTTGCAGGACGGCCTGTAGGCTCGGCAGAACATAGTTTGAGGTGACCTCGTCCCAGCTCATTTTTTGTGCCAGCTCGTAGCCACTTTGAATCATTTGTTCTGTGTTGGTATTTTGAAAACGTTTATAGATTTCCTCGGCGAGTTTTACATTTACTTCCTGTTCGATTTTATTAAGCGCAGCTTCATCGAACTTAGTAGGTTTTTCCGTGATGTAGTCAGCGACAATAATATTGGCCGGTAGTTGTTCTCCGGCTATTCTTTTAATAAATCCTGCACAGCCGCAGACACTCGATAATACGCAGATGCCACCGTAAGTGAGCGGTTCGATATGTGATATTCCGAAAGGTTCGTATGTACTTGTACCGAATTCCATGTCACAGCCGCGTCGAAGGTCCACAAGTGTCATATCCTCAGGCATATTATTACCGCAGTATTTCCTCTCGAAGCCGAACTGATTGATAAATACGACCTTGACATTTCTGCTGCGGGCGTTGAAGCGCTGGACCATGGCATAGAATTTTGTCTCGCCACCGGACATGTCAGGCCAACACTCTTTATGTGCGACCGGCCAGCCATATGATGATTCCATTGCAAGTATCGATTTTTTATCTCGCCGGCCAACCTCGGTTGACAGTACGAAAAGAACTGCTGTTTGGCTTGTTTCTCGGAATTTCTTCTCGAGATTTTCAAGGACGCCGATGTCTCGCCAGAGCCCCTTGCTCCTGACTAATCGAGTTACATGTGTAAAAATAAAGTCCGGCCTATAGCCCAGCAAGTTATCGCAGTATTGTCGGAGTTTTTCTTTTGATGCTGTCTTTTCTTCGGTGCTGGTCCTGTATGCACCGATACCGTTATAGACCACGTCAATCTCCGTATCTTTGAAATCTTCACAAAGGAAACGCAATTCGTTTGCCGCGTAGTCACCAACTGCAAGGATTGCGTGACAGTATCTGGAGGCCTCGATGAGCTGATGCTTGAAGTAATCGCTCTGGTCACCGAACATATCGGCCAAATATTTACCCTGTGACTGTCCGAGCTTCAGTTTCTTATAGAAGCCAATATCACGACCTGGTTCTTCTTCGACGATGCGACGTACAGTAGCGACTTCGTGGGCGTAAAAAGCCGTACGGAAATCACAGTAGTTGTCGCACAGGCCGGCCAATATCGTCGGCATACCCATCCATTCGTGCCCGGCGATTATAGTTTGCTCACTTGCTGCATTTATGGCCTTTAGAATGGAAATAATGACCGGTGCCATACGAAGATACTGCTCATATTCCCAGATGTGCTCGTAGCGGTCGGATTGTACGCCGAATTGCTCGTAGAGTTGCTTTTTCAGTTCGCTGACCGGTTCGGGGTGCATCTGAGTGACATCGACGAGAATAATCTCGGGCGAACTTTCAACGCCGGTTTGTTCATCGACGAAAGTCTTTGTTCCGTAGATTATTCCGGCATTGTAGATTCTCTCGATTTCCTGAAAGGCCGGAGCGTATCTTGTATTGGCCAGGCCGTCGAGGAACGAATACAAAACATTTCCACCTTCACCGAGCCTGGTGGAAAACGAGCCGTTTCTGTCAAACAGAGGTCCGGCAACAATAGACCTTTTAGTGAAATCGAGATAGGGTTTGCTGGTGAACAAGCCCTTTAGTACGGCTCCGATGCCGCCTATTTTCTGGGTTGTTTCGTGAGTGACATGTACAATGGTTGGGCCGTTAGTCATCATCCGCTCCGAGTCTTAATTCTTCATCTATAGTTGCTTTATCGTACGAATATTCCTTACAGTTAAAATATAAGAAGCATTTGTGAGGGTCCCAAGTGACAAGCTCGAAAGTGTGGAAGTATTCTCGAAAATCTTATAGGAAAGGGACTTAGAGACTAGAAGATCAATTTTTTTCGGCCCATGGACATGAGTTTTGGACAAAAAAACCTTAGCTAATTTGTGAGCGAAGCGTTCTTATCAGACCTGCCAATACCTGCGGAGGGATATCAGATAGTTCCGCTTCGGGTATGTCCGCAAGGGCTATTCTGTCTATGAGCTTTAAAGAGACTTCACTGGCTGATTTAATTTCTTTAGCGGTTTCTTCGGCCTCATCGAGCTGGCCTTCAGCCATTTGCCGCAGATACCTGACAATAGTATCATAGAGTTTGTCTTCATCTATGGCAAATGACGACATTTTCGGTGCCGGCTCGGCCTGGTCCGGACTTGCTTTTTCGCTTAGTATTTCCTGCTCGAGCATAAAAGTTTCATTCATAAGCTGTCTTTTTCTTTCTTCTTCCTTTTTGTCCAGAGGAGCAAGTTTTAGGTCGTCTTCGACCTCCAGATTAGGGACATATATCTTATTGTGACAGGAAGGACACTTACCCCATTTCCCTGCAACCTTTTCCTGTGCCTCAATTTTTTTACCGCAAAATTTACAGTGGAATGTGATTGCCATTTTGTTACCTCTTTCAAAATATTAAGCACCAGCCTTGTACTGGGCGGAAACTTCGGTAGTAATTCCTCCTCGCGGCGTGAACCGTGAGGTAATTTTCATCCATCGCGGTTTACATGCGCTGCTGAGGTCGTCAAGTATCTCATTTGTGAGGGCCTCGTAAAAGATTCCTACGTCGCGGTAGCTCTGCATATAGAACTTCAGGCTCTTAAGTTCGATGCAGGATTTATCGGGGCAGTACTCGATTGTAATCTCGCCGAAATCCGGCTGCGATGTTCGTGGACAAACGCTGGTAAACTCGCCGCAGCGGATAGTAATGGTATAATCCCTCCCGGGCTGAGGATTGTCGAATAACTCAAGTTGGCTCTTCTTACTCACAATAGCGCCTCGCAAAAAAGTACAAAACTATTATAATAAGTGCTCTTTGAATTGACAAGGACCAAGCTAATGACTGAAGGGCACAAAAGGGCGATAGTTTTGCTCAGCGGCGGGCTGGATTCGGCTACGACTTTAGCCATCGCCAAAAATAATGGCTACGACTGCTATGCTATGACATTTCACTACGGCCAGCGTCACCGTACTGAAATTCGGGCCTCCGAAAGGGTAGCACGGTCAATTGGTGTGGTTGAACATCGAATCATTGACATCGACATCGGCTCGTTTGGCGGTTCGGCCCTTACAGATACACAAATTGACGTCCCCAAGGACCGACAGGATTTATCATCCGGCGGGTCTATTCCTGTGACTTATGTTCCGGCTCGAAATACTATTTTTCTAAGCTATGCCCTTGCCTGGGCCGAGGTGCTTGGTGCGTTCGATGTTTTCATAGGTGTAAATTCAACCGATTATAGCGGCTATCCGGATTGCCGTCCGGAATTTGTAGAGGCCTTTGAAGAAGTTGCTAACGTGGCAACCGCCGCTGCCGTTCAGAGTAGAAGAAGATTTCGGATACATGCTCCGATTATTGGTATGAACAAAGCTAAAATTATCAAGACCGGCATGCAGCTTAACGTGGACTATTCTCTTACCCACAGTTGTTACGACCCGGACGATTCAGGTAGAAGTTGCGGCCGATGCGATTCCTGTCTCTTGAGACTAAAGGGGTTTGCCAAAGCCGGCTTTAAAGACCCGCTTGAATACATTAAATAAACATTTCCGATGTTTTGTCATTTCGAGCGCAGTGCTTGCATGCCTAAGGTGCGAAAAATCCATTCCGGTTAGCCCTGCATTTATTTTCGTTTAGCCGCGGCCGGTTTACCGCGGCGTAACTAAGTGAAGACGGGCATGGCCGCGTATCACCATTCCCGCGATACCATGTCCAGCATCAAATCTGTTTTCATTTAGTGCAGTATATGCCACGGGGCTTTATGAAATACCAATGGCTAAACACTAACGACTCATTTTGTTTGAAAGAGTTGTCGTTGATATATTTTGTAGTTTGATAAAGGGTACTGGAATGAGTATTATGTGGCAGCAGGAATAAAAATGAAAAGTGGGCGAATTTTCCTAGTTTTTGGTTTCTTTTGGTAAAAAGGTTTTTTTAGAAATGCCCAGAATCTACCGGACACAGAAAGGAGTTGAGCAATTCCTGATCCGGGAATTTCTCGGCTATTTGGGCTATAGGATTTCCAATCCCAAATGGCAGGAAAGACCGGATGCATTTTTGACGTTGAGTAGGGGCGGAAAACGGAAACTCGTCGCAATCGAACACACCGAATATTTCAACGACACGAAGGCGGGGCAACTTTCACCTCTCACTCTGATTGCCAATTTCTGGCGGTTGGTGCAGGCCAGCCTTGTTCGTCGAATCAGCCATCGAAAACACCTAACAGGTATTTCGGCATGGATTGATATCAAGAAGAATCTCTCCTTGGCTAATAAATTGGCCGGACCACTGGCAAAAGAACTTGTTGACTTCGTGGAAGCACATCAAGTCAGGCAATCAGAATATTTACAGTTTTGCTGTTGCGATTTCAATGGCTATCCAATGCTGGAATCTATGCTGTCTGAGCTAAGACTATCGCGGTGGACAGATAATGCGGTTCATGCTTCTCGTTGTTCATGGACCTGCGATAATATTACTTCTGGTTATATTCGCTTCGACTTGGAGTATATCAAGAGTGCCATCAAGAACAAGAACAGAAAAGCTGCAAAATACAACTGGGGTAATGCGAATGAGAAATGGCTGCTGATAGCAGCAAGCGGTGGCAACCTCAGCAACAACGCCGGGCGAGCCAAGCAGAATGTGAACTGGGCGGATTCCGACTTGCAGAGCATGTGCTGCAATTCACTATTTGACCGAATCGTCTTTTGGGAAAGAATACATCGCTGGTGCAAGTGGTTGAAACCAAGTGAGAAAATAGTGCACTTTAAGAATCCGTATATCAACTGAACTCACAACATTCTTACTACTCGGCCTCGGTGCAGTGATATTGAGAAAAAGATAAGAGAATTTAAATTATGCCCAGACCCAAAAACAAGCTTTGTTGTTTCTGTGGTAATCCTGCCACAACAATGGACCATGTTCCTCCTGATGGTATTTTTCCAGACCCTAAACCTACAAATCTAATTACAGTTCCAGCTTGTTCTAAATGCAATAAAAGTTCATCTAAAGATGATGAGTATTTTAGAACTATTATTGCTATTGATGCTACAAGCCATGAAAGCTCTAATGCCGAAATGCTTATGGATAAAAAAGTTATCCGCCAATTCAAAGAAAAACCGGCATTACTAAATCATCTTATAGGTAAAATGAAAAGGGTAAATCTTTTTTCAGAAGGAGGCATTTATATAGAAAAAGGTTACGCATTTGAATGTGACAAAAAAAGAGTACAAGCGGTGGTTGAAAAAATTGTCAAAGGGCTTTATTTTCATGAAAAAGGTTTTATATTAAATAAACAATGTTGCGTAGCTAATTTTGACTTAAATCC
>JASFHM010000039.1:0-7667 GCA_050123215.1 Phycisphaerales bacterium
GCCGTAGTTGGGTATGCCGCTGTAGATAACGTTCATCAGCCAGAGTATTCCGAAGGCGAGCGGCTGTATGATACCTGTCGGGCAGCAGCATGTGACAAAATCTATCGTTAGGTACAGGCCTAATTCCTTGTAGCGATTGTTTTCATCGAAGAGCTTCTTATCTTTGGGGCCAAGGTATAACTCCATATCGTATTTGCCGGAGCTGTCCTGCTGACCGGCGGCCGCCAACGTATCGGCCTGCGTTTTTATCTCAAAGCCGATTGTTTCGTCGCCGCTGTTGGATTTGGAATCACCGTCGGGATTAAAGAATCGGCCATATACTCCCGCAACCCATTGCTGTTGACCGGCTGAGAGCGGTACGGCTGCTGCTGCGAAGTATTTATTTACAGTCGATGCCCACATAAGCTTGTTACTACCGCTTATCAGCCAAAGGTCGTCCGGCTTTTTCGGTTTTCTGAGCTTCTTCAACTCGACTTTCGAGCTGACAATCTGCCCTTCTGTGTTTTGGAAACCCCCGATTACTTTTCTCATGTCTGTCCGAACACCTTCTCGTTCCATTCCCACCGGGCCGTTGAGATTGAAACGCACGTTCTGTTCGGAATCAGAGAGGTTCTCCACAGTCATATTGCAATAGGCAGTATAGCTTGTCCGAGGCAACGCATAGGTCTTGGTCAGTTTAATTACGGGCTCGTTCGTTATCTGATTTTTTATTACGGCGGTGAATGTGGCTTTTTGGCAGCCGTTCGGTGTGGTCTCGACTCCGAAACATTCCCAATTAAGCTCATTGAGTCGCAACTGCAGCTTGTGGTCGACGAAGACAAACTCGTTATTCGACATCGACAGTATTTCACCGCCCGAATACCGCACGGGTTTGAGCAGCACCAGCGGCTTGGGGTCTTTGGGGTTGCGGTTGTCGAATCCCTTGCTATCGCCGTCGCTGAAAGTTGCCGTCTTTATCGAAGCTCCCTTCGAGCTAAGGACCAGTTGTAATTTAAATCCGAGTTCGGGGTCTTCGGTATTCGGGTCACTCGCTCCGAGTACAATTGTCTGCGGCGAAGCGCTGTCGGAGCCGAGCACAAATTCCGCCGCCTTCATTTCAGCAGCTGGTGCGGCAGCCAAACTAATCAATCCCAAAACGGCCAAAATAAAAAATGTAATGCGTTTAATCTTCATAAGGAATCAATACTCAATCTTCACTATTCAATATTTAATCTCTATCTTCCGTCCCGTAGTCGTTCGGCGTTGAAATTATCCAGCCGTTCGATTGCCTTTATCTTTTCGATGGTTTTTTCAAAGTCATATTCCAGCCGGACGAAGTTAACTACGTTTTCTTCCACATACACATAGCTTGCGCGGTTGTCCTTGTCTCTGGGCTGACCTACCGAACCAATATTAATGATAGCCTTTTCGTCATTGATTATCGGATATCGTTCGCCGAGCTCTTCGGGCAGGTAGAAGTCCGGCTCGTCGAGAAAGACACCGGGCAGGTGCGTGTGTCCGACAAAGCATATATGTTTGACTCGTTCGAACAATAACTGCACCTTTGTCGGATTCGTATAGACATCATCGGGGAATATGTATTCATTGATAGGTTTTCGCGGACTTGCGTGCACAAAATCTATCGTTGCTTTCTCGCCGCCCAGCTCCATCTCCATGCTCCGCCGCATCGGGAGATAGCCTAAGAATTCCCACCGTCTTTTTCTGGCTTCGTTTTCGTTCTCGTTCTCTAATTCATCCCTCGTCCAGAAGCTTGCCTGTTCGGCCCCGAAGTTGAAATTCGTCGGCTCGTAGAAGACGGCGTAGTCATGATTGCCCAGGACGCATAGCTTGGTCTTTTTTATAATCAAGTCAAGACAAGTGGTGGGGTCAGGTCCGTATCCGATTACATCACCGAGGCAATATATCGTTTTTATGCCCCGTTTTTCGATATCAGCCAGGACCGTGGTTAATGCTTCGATATTCGAGTGTATATCGCTGATTAATGCAAACATTGGTTGCTCTAAATTAACAAATCAGTTATCGCAATTATACGAAGAGGCATTTCATACCAAAAATCTTACCTAAATACCAGCATATTATCAATCCTGCCATTTACAGGGGCCGGCCTCAAAATCGGCCCTTGCTTTAGCTGTACCTGTCGTTATACTATGTGCAAAAGTTTTGAGTTTTTTTAGGTGCATACAGTCATGGTGGACTTTTCACTTCTCGGGACAAAAGGGCTGGTAAAGCGTTATTCGGGTCGGGCCGTAGTAAACGAGATTGACATATCAATCGAGCCGCACAGTATTGTCGGGTTGCTCGGCCGAAACGGCGCCGGAAAGACCACATCTTTTAGAATGATTATGGGCATGATTACTCCCGACGAAGGCACCGTCACGTTCGAGGGAAATGATATTACCAAACTGCCCATGTACAAAAGGGCACGTCTGGGTATTGGATACCTTTCTCAGGAGCCGAGCATATTTCAGAGACTCAGTGTTCGTGATAACCTTCTTGCCATCCTGGAGACCATGTCAATAACGAAAGAGCAGCGTGAACAACGAGCAGACATGCTCATCGAACGTTTCGCTCTTGCCGAGGTCGAAGACAGTCAGGGCCGGTTTCTTTCCGGCGGCGAACGACGAAAGCTCGAAATCGCACGTGCTATGGTCACTGAGCCTTCGCTGATTCTTTTAGACGAGCCTTTTAGCGGTGTCGACCCTATTGCGGTCGAGGAATTACAGCACGAGATTCGTCGGCTCGAAGCTTCGGGGGTGAGTATTTTGATTACCGACCACAATGTTGAGAGGACTCTCGAGGTCGTGGACAAGGCCTACATAATCGACCACGGCCGGGTTATCGCCTCGGGCGCGCCGGCCGATATCATCAGGGACGAAAACGTAAAGAGAACTTATCTCGGCAGCATCTTTGCCGGTGACGAATTCGACAGTTAAAGACTTTTCGAGCGGCGAGCATGATTGATATCGAGAAGTGTAAAATCACTCATTATCCCGCGGGGGTTCTTGGCGCAAAGGCCAAGCCCGTTGACGAGATTGACGATGACATCCGCAGACTTGTCGAAAAAATGACCGATATCATGATTGAGACAAAGGGTGTCGGCTTTGCGGCCCCTCAGGCCGGGGTGGGGCTTCGTGTATTTATAATCAGCCTCGACGGCACTCGCGAAAATGTCAGGGTATATATTAATCCGACCATCACCGGCCAGGGCAGGCTCGAATCGCACGATGAAGGTTGTTTGTCTGTTCCGCAGGTCTATACGAAGATAAGACGTTACAGTCGATGTACTGTTACCGCAACAGACCTTAACGGAAATGAATTCACCGAAGATGCTGATGGGCTTTATGCCCGCGCCTTACAGCACGAAAACGACCATATTAATGGTGTCACTATCGCGGACAAGATGGGCTCGGCTGCGAGAATCGCCCACCGCCGCCAGCTAAAAAAACTTATTGAAAACCACGAGAAATCCGCTAAATAATTCTGTTGGATTATTCATTCAAATCCGTGTTAATCTGAGTTAATTTGTGGTTTAGTAAATGAAAATCGTATATCTCGGAAGCGGCCAATTCGGTATTCCAAGCCTTGATGCTCTGCTTGGTTCGGGGCACAGCATCGAGCTGATTGTTACTCAGCCGGAAAAATCAGCCGGCCGAGGCCGAAAAACAACACCCACCGCCGTTGCTAAATGGGCCAAAGGAAATTCTATCCCGTTCATCGAGACACCGGATAACACATCGCCGGAGCTGATAAAGAAGATTGCCGAGGCAGAACCAGACTTAATACTTGTCATTGCGTTCGGCCAGAAAATCTGCAACGAGCTTATCAATCTTCCACCCAAAGGAATGATAAACGTTCACGGCTCACTGCTACCGAAATACAGAGGCGCCGCTCCAATAAACCGGGCTATAATCAATGGTGACACTAAAACCGGAATCACTGTAGCAACTATCACTGAGCAGTGGGATGCCGGCAAAATCCTCGCTCAGGCCGAGACTAAAATCAAAGATGACGAGACCGCCGGGGTTCTTCACGACAGGCTGGCCGAACTTGCTGCGCCTGTTCTCGTGGATGCCATCGACAGGATACAAGACGGCACAGCTACGTATACCGAACAGGACCACAACCTTGCTACGCGCGCGCCAAAGCTTAAAAAATCCGACGGTATCGTTGATTTCAGCGCTTCTGCTGACTCGATTCGCAATAAGATACGAGGTCTTTGGCCTTGGCCTGGTGCTTCGGCTGTGTACGTCTGTAAGCAAAGCTCAAAGACCTGTCGAGTTACCTTTGCTATGGCCGAGGTTGTTTCAAGTGATTCTTCATCAGCACATAGTCCCGGCACAGTTGACGAGCAACTTAATATTATCTGCGGCCGGGATGCCCTGAAGATTACGAAAATCAAGCCGGCGGGGCGTTCGCTAATGAGATTTTCAGATTTTATTAACGGCTATAACACAAAGCCAGGTGACGAGTTTGTTAAGATAGAGCAATGACCATTGAAGTTCAGCCATCCAGTACCGCCCGACTAATAGCTATGCAAGCTCTCAATGAGTGGGACCGCTCGCAGAGACGCACAAACGATGACACCGGTTCTCATTGTCTCTATGCTAAGCAAATACTCGATAAGCTCTTGGACCGGACAGCTCAAAGACAACGTGCCACCGACCTGACCTTCGGTACTATACGCAATCGCAATGCAATCGACATTGTTTTGGCTATGATTGCCGCGACGCCGCCGAAGAGAGTCAAGGCCGAGCTTATCAACATTATTCGTATCGGCATATACGAACTTGTATATCAGCCGCAGACCCCCGACTATTCGATTATCAATGAGGCTGCCGAGAACACAAAGAACCTCGGAGGCCGAAAACAGGTCGGCTTCGTCAATGCCATACTGCGCAAGGTTGCCTCGAATATTGTCAACCGCCGCGTTAGCTTATCCACCTGCAATCCGAGAAAGGCTCTTCCGCACGATGCCTATACCGGGTGCGAATTTGCAAAATGTTTACTGCCCGACACTGATGCCGCTGCTGCGGAATATTTCAGCGCCGCGTTTTCACTGCCTGGTTGGCTGGTTAGAAGCTGGCTCGATGAATTCGGGCCTGATGCGACGCGCCGCATCTGCATTGCTTCTAATCGCAGACCGAGCGTATATATTAGGCCGAACGCTCTCAGAACAACCACGTACGAATTAGCTGAAAGCTTCACCAGGGCTGGTATCGATTGTGACATTGCCTTCGATGATTCAATGATACACCTCAGGTCTCAGCAGAACGTCACTTTACTGCCCGGTTTCGATGAAGGCCTGTTCGCTGTTCAGGATTTAACTGCCGCCGCACCACTGAAGGTTCTGCAATTGTCACCCGGTAATTTAATACTCGATGTGTGCGCAGCGCCAGGCACAAAGACCACCCAGTTAGCCGAACTTACATCCGACAAGGCTGAAATACTCGCTACCGACATCGACAACAGCCGCCTCGAAAGACTCCGCCAAAACATTGAACGACTCGGCCATAACTGTATTAAAGTGATTCCGTATGATAGCTTGCACGAGTGTGTAGCAAAGGCAGGGCACCCGGACTTTGTTTTGCTTGATGTCCCTTGTTCCAATACAGGCGTCTTGGCCAAAAGGCCCGAAGTGCGACACAGACTAAAGCAAAAAGCTGTTGATAAGCTCGCCCGGACTCAAACTGAGCTTCTGGGTATTGCTGCTTTATTGTTAAAACCTTCGGGACGAATCTGTTACACTACCTGCAGCATCCTCAATCAGGAAAACGCCCACGTTGTTGCTGATTTTCTCTCGGCGAATCCCAATTTTGTCCTCGAGTCCGAGCTGCTGACTTTGCCTTCAGCGGAACGTTTCGACCACGACGGCGGCTATTACGCTGTCATCAAAAAGGCATAACTATACCCAGCGATTTTTTCGACCAGCTCCGCCAAGCTAATGTGTCATCGAGCAGCTCATAATCTGCCGGAACTGAGCGACAGGGTTGTCACAGAATATGCCGGCAGTTTCAAAGGAGCGGTACCGTCGTAGCTGCCGACTTTGATGCATTTTTCCGTCTCGCTGGAGCGGTAAACATCGCCTTTTGAAATTGAGAAGTTGTCTATAGCGAGTTTGAAGTCAATATCTGTAGCGGCGGTTGTGTTGATTATCACCGCTGTCAGTTTTTTGCCATCCGGACTGATATATGCCGAGACCCTCAGGTTGGAATTGTCACTCGATGCGCCGACCCGCCGGAAGCCGGAATCTATGAAGGCCGAGAACTGCTTGAAAGCATAGTAGGCCGGCTTAATTCTGTACGAGTCCGGGTCATCCATGCTGATTAAACCGCTGGCTGGCCCCCAAAACAAATCCCAGTAGAGATAGGCGGTTACTTCTTCGACTGTCAGTGAGTTATGCATCAGAATCGCCACGTTCATCGCATCGGTCCAGGTGTCAGGTTCGTGCTCATATTCGGTCTGGAAGAGCGGCTTGTTGCCGTATCTGGATTTGAATGCTTCCATAGAGTCGAGATATCTGTCCGGTGCCGAGCCGCAGCCAGCAGTACTGTCACCGTCGCCGCTGCAATTATACAAATGATGTGCGTAGCCGTAGATGTGTGATTGGTCTGCTAAGTTATCGATATAATTAATGATGTTGCTCAGGCCTGACGTTTCGGGAGCAAGCATCTTCGGCATAGCTGAGCCCATTTCCTTGTTCAGTTTCTGCCAGACCGCCTCAAAAGCCGCGCCATACCCGGCAACGCTTGCGCTTTCTTTAGGGTCGAGCTTGCAGCCGTCCCAACTGGCCTCGAAGTCAGGCTCATTCTGTATATTTATATAGTCGACTTTGACGCCAGCTTCCGAATAAGCGACGAGGCTTTTGTACCACCAGTTAGCAAACTCGTCGTACATATATTTATTACCGCTTTTCTTGAGAGTTCCACCGACTGTGTTATTATTGCTTTTCAGGTAAGCCGGCGGCGACCATGAGGTCATCATAATCTTCAAATCTCCCGCCAAGGCTGCTTTACCACCTTTGACTATTTCCACCGTTTCCTTGAAGGAATTCGGTTCCATGTCGTAATTGTTTCTTATTCGAAATATGTCAAGGTCGAGCTCTCTGAACAGTAGGTTGTAAAACTCGCTTTTTCGTTTATGCCTAACGAATTCCATGGTGTAATGCGCCCCGGCTGCTCCAAAACCTTCCATCATCTGACGGCGTGCGTTTGCATCAATCTTGCCTGTACCTTTCGGTTCGGGGACTTTCGCCTTGGCAACAATAGCTTTGGGAGCGCTGGAAACGGGCATTAAGCCGTACACATTCACGTCATCGATATAGATATCTACACCCGGCTCAGCGCCTTCGAAATAAACGTCCAGCACTGTTAATGTACCTTCGGTGCTGAGAGTGAAATCGCCTGAGACCTCAAGCCACTCGCTGTCATTCGCGGTGACATTAGCTATGTTATAGTACTGAGTTCCACCGCCGTCCTGCTGTTCTACAGATGCGATGACTCTGTCACTGGTTGAGCCGCTGATTCGCACCCACGCCGATATAGTATAGCTCTGGCCCGGAATCATTTTTCCTCTGACCGACTGCCTTATCCCCTGCCAGTTTTCGCTTCTGTTATATGCTTTGGCGCATCCCATGCCGCTGTGGGCAAACGAAGTTTCCGGCGCAATCG
>JASFHM010000040.1:0-7644 GCA_050123215.1 Phycisphaerales bacterium
GCGGTTTTTCATACACCCCGCTTCCGGCTAAAGGGTTTTCGCTTTCTCCGTTGAGATTAGCTGGCTTTATAACATCGTTTTTGAAAAGTTCTCGGTTGGTAAAAGAAACGCTGGCTGAAAGTGTTTCGCCGGTGGTTATTGGTGTCGGTGGATTTGTTTCGGCGCCGGTGTGCTGGGCGGCGAACAGTCTCTGGGTTCCGGTCAGGTTGATTAACGTCGATATAGTTCCGGGCAGAGCCAATCGATTTTGTAAGCGCTGGGCCGATGAAGTCTTTGTACAGTTTCCGGAAACCGGGGCATATTTTGCTAGGCGCAAAATAGAGTCGTACGTCTTCGGCTGTCCTCTTCGAACTAGCTTTGATGAACCGAAGCCGGACCGGGCAAAGGTTGCACTTGGCCTCGATAAAGATAAGAAGATTCTTCTTGTGACCGGTGCGTCGAGTGGTTCGCAAAGGATAAACGAGGCCGTCTGTATGTTACTGGATGAGCTCGATGAGTTTGCGGATGATTGGCAGATTGTGCACTTGGCGGGAACAGCGAATACCGAAGAGGTAAGAGCTGCGTATAGCGATGCGCGGATACGCAATAAGACAATAGACTATTACGATGACATGGCGGATTTACTGGCGGCGTCTGATTTGGTCATCGGTAGAAGCGGCGCTGTCAGCGTAGCTGAGTATGCCGCCACTCAGACGCCGAGTATTTGCATGCCGTATCCTTTTCATGGTGACATGCACCAGTACCTTAATGCCGGCAAGCTTGTTGACGCCGGTGCTGCTGTAATTGTCGACGATGTCGATGATGTTCGGGACCGGGCTGAATGGCTGTGGGAGGAATTGAAGCCGCTGATGCGTGACGAATCCAAGCGCAATCAAATGAGTAAGGCGTGTTTGTCTGTGGCAAAAATAACGGCAGCGGCAGATATAGCTAAGAAGCTTTTAGAAAAGCTGTAACGAGTTATCTGTGCGCCTTGTGGAACTAATCTTTAACACGCCAGGCGGGAGTATCCAGTTCAGGCACCTTCCAGGCGCTGTTGCAGCGGTGACAATTCTCCATGTCGGGTCGGCGCAAGTTTCCACAGTTTTGGCATGTTACCATAACAATCTTCGGCTTGGTTAATCTGTAAGTGATATAGGCTGACAGGCCGAAGGCGATAGTTCCAATCAGCCAGAGCAGCTTTGCTTTTTTCGAGAGGCCGACCTTATTCGCATCGACATTAACACGCCAGCCGAGAAGAACTGACAACAGCAAAGAGGGAGCGATTATTAAAAGGGCTACAACGAATCTGGTGGTTTCATTGTCGCCGATTTCTCTGCCGAACATAGATACAAAAGAATTTGGTAAAATGAACATTGCATGATGGCCTGATGTGGCTTCAAAACCATCAGACCAAATGTGTGAAGCGATACCAAGAACGGGCGATTGGAGATTCTCCAGCAAATATTTCAAGACGGTATGAAACGGCGACCAGGGAGCGGTAAAATAGAAAGCCCTGCTTGTAGAAACATTATCGCCATGATAACGGTCCACCTTATATGACAGAAATTTGCTGTGTTCTGTTGTTAGTAACCTACCGTCAGGGCCGAAAACAGCCAAAGTAGAAGCTGTTCCTTCGCGATTAACAGAAACAACATACATCCCGCAATAGGTATCATCTTTGAGTGTCAGAGGCATAACTTGATAAGCAAGTAAATCTTTTGGTGTAACGTTTTGCTTTGAATGGAAGAATGTTTGTGCGGCGGGCAGGTGTCCCGCTGTTCCGACAAAAGTGAGCGTTTTTTTATCGAGCAAATCGATTCGGCCTGATTTGTCGAGAACGAGTAAAGATTTTCCTGCAAAGTGGTGGTACATGCCAACAGCAGAGACATAGTATTTATCATTTTGCCGTGAGTGGTATCCTGTGTTGTTTTGCTCGGATTGCTCTTTTGAGACTTCTATTTCAGGAGGCTGCCATAGTATATGAAGGAAACCGTTTTTTCTGATGTTGCCGATTTGCATCGGTTCGTAGTAAGTGCCCTTTCTAAAATTTTCTTTTGGAAGTTCCTCGCCCTTCTTGCTCTCTCTCTGGTCAAAGTTGATAGCAAAAAACCTGCGATGTTTTCTATCGTATATAGTCCAACGGTCATGAGATGTTTCATGCACAATCAGATTGTAGAATCGGCCGAGTGAATCATCTGGTCTCTCGGAAACGCCATTAGGGCCGGCGTATAAATCTATTGTTCTAAAAACCGTATTGTTTCCGTGTTTTTCTTTCCAAGTATTGTGATAGTTGATAAGACCGGACCTCTTATCAAAATAGACCCAGTCATCCTTGTTTTTGTAGTCATACCGATAAACAACAGAGCGTTTAAGACCGGGACGACTTAATCTGGTGCGATTAACAGGGCCGAGCAAAGCTGTCGAACGATGAGCATTGTAAAAAGCTTTAACGGAAGATTTTTTTGCAACGTTCGGGTCTGCTTCTATTTGTGATGGTATGAGCAGTGATGGGCTAAGTTCCACGTCGTCGGCATAGGAATGCGACAATGATACTAAGGCCGTTCGGCAGTAGAGTCGCGCGAAGAATACAGGTATCGATAAAAGAGTTAATACGATAAAGCCAGTAGCGAAAACGTTTATTATATATCTGGTTCGTGAGTTCATAATCGTATCCTCAGACAAGCGGCATTGACATAAAACGGCTCCATGTGCGGACTAACGAGCAAACAATGAATAACAATAGAATGATAACTATATGAAGACCGAAGCCTTTTATGACGAGCAGGCTTAATAGTATTAAGGCTAAAACCAGAGCGCCGAGGGTCGGCGTGAGCTTATTCGAAGTCCAGCCTGTTTGTAAGCCGAGGCAATAGCAGGCGAAGGACATTGAAAGACCGACAAAAAAGATGTTGTAGACTATGCCTGTGTAAAGCGGTATTGGTAGAGTAAATAAGCGTATTAAAGTATGGCAGGTTATTGTTATAGGTAGAAGCAGAATAAGTATTGCGGTAAAGCCGGTGATTATTCTGGCAAGAAATATCCGCTGGCGGGTTGTGGCGAGAGTTGATAAAAGAGCGGAGATATTTTTATTCTTGTCGGTGTACATCTGTGCCGAACCCATACCGGCTATGCCGAGAGCACTTATGAAAATCAGCGGTATAAGCGGAGTCATTGCGACGATGCGTCTATCAAGCTCATTGGCGTTATAGGCAATGGAAACAGCTATGATAACAGATAGGGTTGATATGGCGGCAGCGCCGATAAAGTAAACCAAATGATCCCGTACTTCGCTTTTTATCAAGGCAAACATTTCTATACTCCTAAAGTGTTCTGTAATTCGGTTGCCACAGGTTCAGTTGTTCTTGTGCATTCGATGAAGATGTCTTCGAGCGACATGGGTATTTCTGTTATATCCTGCGGCTGGAATGTGTCGATAATGGCGCGTTTTTGCGAATTCATATTAGCTACGGTAACGACCATTTCACGACCTTGCGTTTGTTGGTTGACAATCTCGGTCAGGTGTAAATCTTCGGGCGGCTTCTCCGGAAAGATTAGCCTAAGCTTTTTGACTCTGGTTTTGAGCTCTTCAAGCGAGCAGTCAACGGCAAGTGTGCCCGCTGTGAGTATGCCGATGCGGTCAGCGATTCGCTCCACATCGCTTAGTATATGGGAGCTGAACAGGATGGTTCGGCCGTCTTTTTGCAGCAAATCGACGGCCAGTTCAAGAAACTGTCTTCGGGCAACTGTATCGAGGCCAAGGGTCGGGTCGTCGAGTATGAGTAGCTCCGGGTCGATAGCCATGGCGAGACAAAGATTTAATTGTGCCCTCATTCCGGTTGAAAGCTGACTGACTTTTCTGTCCATTGGCAGGCGGAAGGTTTGAATCAGGCGGTTAAAGAATTCATCATTCCACTGTAACGACAGATCTTTGCAAAGTTTGATGAGTCGGCTGACCTTATAATTTTGTATGAGGTTGTGTCCTTCTGCGACGTATCCGATTCGGCCGTGGTCTTTGGCGGCGAGCTTTGTTGAGTCGGTTCCCAACAGAGAGGTTTTGCCGCGGGTCGGGAAATCAATGCCCTGGAGAATTCTGATAATAGTGGTTTTGCCTGCACCGTTTCTTCCGAGCAGACCGTAGATGCAACCGCGAGGGATTTTTAGATTTATGTCTTCGAGGACGCATCTTCCGTCGAAAAATTTGGTCAGGTTATCTATTTGGACGGGATATTCGCTCATTAGCTACCCTTTCTCCGCGGGGAATCTGAATTTTTCCACAACAGTATTGAACCATTGGATGAAGGTTCTCTTATCAATTTTCATGTGAATTGCCTCAATCACTGCGCGTTCCAGCTCGGCGTTTACTATGCGTTTTCGCACGGACATGTTCAGGTCTGTGCTGAGCTCTGCTACGAATGCCCCCGAACCTGGCCGGGTGGTGATAATCCCTTCGCGTTCGAGCTGTCGGTAGGCCTTGGCGATAGTGTTTGGATTTATGGCGAGGGCGGCGGCAAGCTCTCTTACTGTGGGCAATTTTTCCTGCGGACTCAGCCGACCAAGGGCAATGTCGCGTTTGACCTGGTCGATTATCTGCTGATATACGGGCCTGTCGGAGGCATTATCAATCTTCAACTGCATTGGGTTTTCCGTTAATTGTACTATGTCAACTAGTACAAATATAACAAAAGAAAAGGGTTTGTCAACGCAATTTTTCGAAAAAAATAGAAAAATGGTAGCATGTGTAATCGGGCTGTAAGTAAAGTGGGGTAGTCAGTATGCTGAGCCGGATTTTAGCGTAAAAAACGGAAAAGGCGGCTTCGTTTTATTGGCTTTTATACCCCTCGCCGGCCTTTTCCGTTCGTCCTTGTTGGCCTTTTATAAGCGGCCAATGCATCACACTGCTCTGTAGAATACTACGAAGCAAACTTCGATTGGCTCGAAGATTTATTCGGAGAGTAAAAGAATTATCGGGCAATAGCCGCAGAGGATGAGATAGAAGGTTGATTATTGCAAGTTCAGAGCCGATTTTCTATTATCTGGTGAACAGACATTAGGGCGCAGGCCGTATTTATTATATTAACAGTCGTAGAAATCTGTTGAAAGGAGCAGACAATGAAACGCTTAGGAGATGTAAAGACACTGGTTATAGGTATTCTGTTGGGCATTTTGCTTGCGATAGTGATGGGACAGACGTATTCCGGGGCGGGCAAGGCGGATTTTGCGATTGCCGTGGACAACAGAGGCCTTGCTCTGGTTCGAGCTAACGACGGAGTGCTATACGTAGTTGACCCGGAGACCGAGCGTGCTGAGATTGTTGAGTACCGTAACGGGCCTTACAAGGGCGGTGTATTTAGCTTGAATCGGAGCATACTGAGCAAGGAATCCAGATAATTTAGAAGCGGGCCGAGCGGCAGCGTTTGGGTCGGGAATCTGGTGAGACATTTCGGTAGTATTATCGGGCCATGTTGCAGCTTGGTAGGGCATGAATGTTTTTGATTAACCGTGATATGGCGTGTGCCGATAAACTATCGTCAAGTTACAGAAAGAACAGATTGGCTAATCATGACGAGGAACGAGCATGGGAATTCAGAATTGGTCAGATGACGTGATTCTGGTGGATTTGCTTCAGGAGCCGCAGACAGGAGATGAGTTGAAGTCGGTTACCGAGACGGTGCGTGACAGAGGCGACTGTGACGTGGTGATAGATTTCTCTGAGGTCGATATCATTACTTCGTCGAGCCTGTCCAAGCTGTTGAGACTGCGAAAGCTTTTGACTGACTGTGGACGTAAGCTCATCTTCAGTAACGTAGCGCCGGCGACGAAAGGAATCTTCACAGTTACCGGGCTGAACGATGTCTTTGAGTTTGTGGATGATAAGTTTATAGCTTTAGCAAGTCTTCAGATAGTCAACTCGTAATTACCCAGTTTGGCCCCAATTGCGTATCACATCGACCAAAGCTTGGGTACCATCCCGGCCTCGACCTTGAGCCTGCAGAACGGCAAGCAGCTCCTTTGCCAGAGCAACGCCAGGCAGCGGCTGATTCATTTGCCGGGCGCATTCCATAACGAGGCGTAAATCCTTCATCTGTAAATCAACCATAAATGCGGGTGCGAAATCGCCATTAATTATCTTCTTGCCGAGCACTTTTAGAGAATGACTCGATGCAGCGCCGCTCGTGGTGACACGCCAGGTAGTCTGTAAATCGAGGCCTGCTTTTTCGGCAAAAGCCAGACCCTCGGCGATGCTCATTATGGTATGGATTACCATTACCTGATTGGCGAGCTTTGTCGTTTGTCCCGAACCGAGCGGGCCGCAGTAAGTGACTGTTTTGCCCATGGCAAGCATGACGGGGCGTACTTTTTCAACGATATCTTCAGGTCCGCCTGCCATGATGGACAATTTTGCTTCGACGGCGCCAATTTGACCACCGCTAACAGGGGCATCGATAAGGATGACTCCTTTCTTCTGTAGTTCCGTGCCGAAATCCACCGTCGCCTGCGGCGAGATGGTACTGGTATCTATGCAGATTAGGCCGGGAAAAGCTGTCTTGATGATACCGTTCTCGCCGAGCAATACCTGCCGGACGTCGTGAGTATCGGTAACGCAGGTAATGACGATATTGCTTTGCTGAGCTGTTTGCGCGGGCGAGTCAGCCCAGCTTGCACCATTGTCGAGTAGCTGTTCGGCTTTGGATTTGGTACGGCTGTGTACGGTTAGCGCATAACCGGCCTTTATCAGATTCATCGCCATCGGCTTCCCCATGATGCCGATGCCGATGAAACCGACCTTTTCTTTAGCCATTTTTTATGCCACCTCAAGCCTGCGCAGAGTAGCTTTTGCCCAACGTATGGTGCGTATCTGGGCAAAGATGAGCAGTAGTAGTATTACGAGCCAGTAGCCTACGAATCTGAGGTAATACCAGGCTTTTCCGAGCGTAGATTCAACGGGGTAATTTTGAAAATGTGTCATCAGCTCGCTTGGCTCGAATACAGCGCCGGTTACAAACCATCCAAGGAATTGCTGCCAAGGCAAAATCAGCACAAGCATGATAAGTGAAATGAAGAAGGCTCGGCAGATGTGATTTATTCCGCCGAGTCGGCCGATAAGGGAAATTTTTAGACAGAACAATATGGTCAGACAATATACGGTGGCTGCAAGGATAATAACAAAATCCGCAGAGCGTATCGTCCACATGATGTGTACTGGCCTGAGAGTAACTGAGAAGTTGATAGGTTTTTTTGCTGGTGCTGGTTTTTCGATGACTGGGACATTCGTATCGGAGGTGACCTCGGCTGCGGCCTGTTCTATCCGGGCTGTTTCGTCTTCAATCTCCGGGGCTGGCTCCTCGGGGATTATCTCGATTTGAGGTTGAGCCTGAGAAGGCTGGTCCTTTACAAGGTCCAGGTCCGTGACCCAGAAAGACAGTTGAATCATTAACAGCGACAGAAGAATTATTATAAAAAGTATATTTTTCCATCCTCTGAAGACGTTGACGGCTTCGAGACAGTCGGTGGTGTCTACGAGATTTTTTTGTCGGTCGTTTTCGGCATTCATGTTAAGTGCCTCCCTTTAAGCTGTTTTCAATAAGACAGAATATAGCCTTCTTATTAAAGAAATCTCGCGGGCTATTATCGGCTAAGATGGGCAATGATGCAAGAAAATTGTCG
>JASFHM010000041.1:0-7614 GCA_050123215.1 Phycisphaerales bacterium
AGGAGAACAAACCCAATTTTAGGGGGCGAGCTAACGTAGCGGGGGGGCAGCGACTACTATGACCCGATAAGGCTTTTTCAGAAATTGGCTTTTGAGTATTCTGTTCACGTCCGAAATTATCGCTTTTGGCTTACAGGTTTACGGCCTGTTTTTTCATTAATTTGTTCATTAGCTGTAGAGAATTGTCGAAAAACAGGTATAACCCTGCATTGAGGTGGATAAGGCCTGGTGTAAGGGCCGGGCCTTACCTTGCCTTAAGTCGCCCTGATTTTTATATTTTATATAGGAGCAAGGAAATATGGAAGGAGCAAGGGGATATGGATATTAAGAAAGAAGAGGTCGTTTTAGGGGGAATTATTCTGGCTATAGGTGCCATCGTAATCGCACTAATCATACTATAATTAACAGAGCATCATGTACAACATATTCAAAATCACAGACAAATTTGAAGTACCGGCATCGCAGCTTTCAAAACCAAAGGTAAACCAGCTAACTCTAATGCTAACAGGTACTAATATCACCCCGACCAAGGTTGGCGGGCGTCATCTTTTTATAAATTTTTTGCAGATATTATATATTGCATAACTTTGGCTATTATGGTCTAATACCGTCTAATTAGTGGTGTGCCCTTACCTCTCAGGGGGACATCATGAACAAATAAAGGTGAGAGGAAATCAGCAAAGCGGTCCGTTAAGGGCCAAGGAGAAATGTAAGTGAGTACAGGTACAGTAAAATGGTTCAACGCAAGCAAGGGATATGGTTTTATTACGCCGGATGACGGCGGTGCGGATTTGTTTGTCCATCACTCCGAAATCCGGACGGAAGGTTATGCATCGCTCGACGAAGGTCAGAAGGTTGAGTTCGAGATTGGCGAGGGCAAAAAGGGCCCGTGTGCCACGAACGTAGTTCCTTCTTAGTCGAATATATACCTTGAGAACCAAAGGGCCTCGCACGACTCGAGGCCTTTTTCATTTGGAGTTTTCGCATCTTTTTAGTGAGCACCAGGTCAAAATTATGTCGGTTAGTTCGGGCGGTGCTATGTAGATTGGTCAGATTCCTGCTGGGCTTTTTGAACAAGCTCATGTACCCAATCCTCGAAGAACAACGGATACATGTGCAGGGTCTCACCCGCTAACTGGATACCTTCTTTGGTCAGCCATGCGTCGAGGTCGCATTGCTGGTCCTTGAATTGTTCATCGATTCTTTTTTTATAGAGGTCCGTCAAAACCTTTAGTCTTTTTTGTTTCGTTTCTTCATCTTTGCCGGTTGCCCGGAAATACTTTCTGGTATCGTCCGTGGTTACGACTTGGCCCTTAAAGTAATATGCCAGTCTTTTGGGAATTTTGTTTGAAATGGCTGTCGGATGTTCCACCGATGTTTGTGCCATTTCTTCAGGTTCGTAATGAAGGAAGGGGTCATAGAAAAAGGCAGCAGGGTAATAATCCACCCGGTGAACGGCCAGGTAAGGAACGAAGGCATCAAGACATTTGCCAGTGCGGAACAGATTCACAGGGCCGTCGCCAATCAATATTATATAGCAGAGCTTATTCAGGTCTCGTCGATTGTAACCGACCACTTTATTGTATGCCTGCTGAAGTCGTGTCAACGTAATCCTGCGTACATCGAATATAAGCAGCCTCGAAGAGACTGTGCCCGCAGCCATCTGCTCGATTTCCGTAACGTCCGCTATGGCAGCGGTACTTTTCGGCCGAACCAGCTCATAATCTTTCATCCTTGTATCTTCGTGTATTCTTTCGCAAACGTCATCGGCTAAAGCCCTATCCAGAGTCAGAATGTGTATGCTGTCTCTTCTGCTCTGATGGCTCAATATATCTATACCGGGGTCTTTAACATGGTATGTTTCAAAGTCGCTCATAGGGTTTCTAAGTGTTCAGTTTAAGTTATTTTTACCCCCGCCGGAATTGACATCAGTACAAATCATAGCGGGATGGACTGTTACTCGGGTATGATTAGTTTGGTTCCGAGTCTTAGAAAATCAGGATTATTACCGAGCACGTCACGGTTGGCTTCGTATATTTTATTCCACTGATTCGCCGAGCCATAATACCTCTTGCTGATTTTCGAAAGTGTATCACCTTTTCTTACAATATAAAACCTAGTTGTTTTAATTTTTTCGGTACTGACATAGGTTGGTTTCTGTGGCTGAGGTTCTTGTATTATCACTGGTTCGGGCTCTTTTATGGCGACAGGTTTCGGCAGCGGTTCGATGAATCGCACAGGTTCAACGGGCTTGCGCAGGTCCGGAAGTGGCGGGTTCTGTTGTTTCAGCATCTGCAACTGCGATTGAGGTTCCGGTTTGGCTTGCTCTTTTTCTTGCGGCTGAGTTGTTTTGAGAATTCTCGCCGTAGGGCTGAGGCTCGGCCGGGTGCAGACATAAACCATCGCAATTACTGCGATTATCAGTCCGGCGAGCAATCCTATCTTAATGTCGCGTTGCATCCGTTGCGCTTTCGATAGCTCAGGTTCCGCACCGGCCCATGGGCCGGGCTGTTATTAATTACTCTGCTGCTTCGGTATTTTCGTACCCAGCAGTAACAGTGGTGCGGCTATCGCGACCGACGAATAAGTACCTATTATAATACCAAGACCGATAGCAAAGGTAAAGCCCCGCAGATTCTGTCCGCCGAAGATGTACATAATCAGCACAACCACAAAAGTCGTAAATGAAGTCAGAATTGTCCTGGAAATGGTCTGGTTGATGCTGTTTGTGATGGTCTGGGGCACTAATTGGGCCTTTCTGCGGTTTTCACGGATTCGGTCAAACACCACGATTGTATCGTTGAGCGAGTAGCCGATAAGGGTCAAAAATGCGGCGATGATTACCTGGCTAATCTTGAAATCGCCAATCAGCAGTGTTTCGCCGATACTTGTCGAAGCTATGTATGTACATGCAGCAACGGCACCGAGCGTGATGCAGACATCGTGTACGAGCGCGGCGATTGCAGCCAGACCATAACGGAAGCTTCCAAAGCGTACCCAGATATAGCCGATGATAGCACAAAGCGACAGAACTATCGCAATGAGAGCCTGTGTTTTTGCCTCGGCCCCGACCGATGGGTTGACCTGGGTGACACGTGGCAGTGATTCTTCAAGCTTTGTTGCTGCGAGAACTTTGGTTCTTTCTTCTTTAAGGAATCTGTTCCATTCATCTTCGCTAAGCTCGCGTGCGCCGGCCTCGGGCTGAGCGCTGGCATAGACAAATGAATCGATTTGTTTATCATCGGTACCAAGCGGCTGCAGCTTATCGGTATAAAGCCGATATGCATACCAGTCTAAATCACGCATCTCAGGTTTGAAGCGCAGGTCTTTGAATCGTCTCTGGATTTCGTCACCGCTGGTTGGTTTGTCGAGCTTACATGTGATTTTGATTCCGCCGAGATAATCGAGCAGCTCAGGCGACTCTTCCGCCAAAGGTTCGGTGATTTTTTCCTCCGCGGTGATATGTGGTCGGAGACTGCGGCGAATTTCAATCAAATCGGCAAAGGCGGTCAGTACCGCTTCGTTGACGATTTCATCGAGTTCCGGCTCAGCCACATTGGCATCAGGCAGGGCGATTGACAGTACTTCTTTTACCACCGATTTGTTGAGCTGGCTGGTAGCTACTGTAAGGATATTGGGATTTTGCTGGTCGGGCGTGATTAACAGGTTGGTCAACTTGCGATTGGTTTGCTGTTGAGCCTTTTGAATTTTTGCCCTGACATCTTCAATCGCCGGTGTCGGATTTGAGGCAAAGGTAACCTTTGCAACCGTTTTGTTTGTCTCGGTAGTATTTATCTCGAACTGCGCAGTAGTTTGTTCTTCGCTTAGCTGACCGATACTGTAAACATTCGCAGCGGCAAGGGCCGGGTTGTTCAGCTCCTGGCCGATTCTCTGGATTCGGTCTCTTACCAGTTGGATGTGAACCGGCTCTTTGAGATTGACCTGAACGCTTGTGCCACCGGTGAATTCGATATCATATTTATTGTTCTTGCTATCATCCCTCGTGAAGAACACGAATAATCCGGCGGAGATGAGTATCGCCGAGATGGTCAGCATCACCGGCCGAAGAGCCATCCAGTTGACCCGGGGATTCTTGATTAACTGGAACATGACCATACGCTGTTTGATTATTCCAAATTCCAGCAGTAAATCGAAAATAGCGCGTGTCACGAATAGCGCGGTGAACATGCTCGTGACTATACCGAGCATAAGCACAATTGCAAAACCTTTGACCTCCTCGGGCGCGACCCAGAATAATATTGCCGCCGTAATAAATGTGGTGAGGTTCGCGTCGAAAATGGTTCTGAAGGCTTTTTGATAACCGTTCTTTATGGCTATGCGCAGAGACGAGCCTTTTTGTTGTTCTTCACGGATTCTCTCGAAGATAAGAACGTTGGCGTCGACGCTCATGCCGATAGTCAAAATCAAACCTGCGATACCCGGTAGAGTAAAGGTTGCTCTTAACCATGCCATCGCTGCAAGCACTATCAGGATATTCAGTAGTAGCGCAACATCGGCGGTAGCGCCGGCCGAGAGGTAATACGCCAGCATGCATGCTATAACTACGATGAGGCCGATGAGGCCGGCTTTGATTCCATCGTCGCGATTATCAGCACCGATACTGGGGCCGATAGATTTAATCGAAATCGGCTGCTCTATCAGCATCGCCGGCAGTGACCCGGCGTTGAGCTTGTTGACCATGTCGTCGACCTCTTCCTTGCTGAAGCGGCCCTGGATGATACCTTCACTGGTAATTCTACTGTTAATGGTCGGAGCCGATATAGCCATTCCATCAAGGAGTATACATAACGGGCGTTTGAGATTATTGCCCGTAAGTTTGCCGAAGATATTCGCCGCTCGGTCGTCGAAGCTGAATCCGATTACACGTCTTCCCTGCTGGTCCTGAGTCGGTCTTGCCTTTTTGAGTTTCCAGGGTTTCTTTTCGGGCTGATGCAGCATTGTTTCGTCGGATTTGTTGCTGGCAAGGACGTAAAATTTGCCGCCGAATGAACCTATTACGCTCGGGTTGTTGTCCTTATCTGTTATTTTTGGCCCCAGTTGACCTGTCGTCGGATTCTGTGCTACCCATTCGGCGACATCCTCGACCGGACACCAGACGTACTTGCTGTCAGACGCGAATTTGGGCCCTTTTTCTTTAAGATTCTGAACGTAAGTTTCAAGAAGTTCCGTGTCACTATCGGCTTGTCCTATTGTTGGCAGGATTCTAAATTCGAGGATACCCGCACCCTTTAGCATTCGTTGCAGGTCCTTGGGGTCGTCGAGTCTGCCCTGAAACGGCCGATACTCATCGAACGCGGCGACTACTTTGTCAATGAGCTCGGACCGGTCGGGGAACTGCTCTTTCAATTCATCTATTGCAACAGACCTCTTAATAGAGCCTTCCGCCATATCCAGGGCTACTTTAAGCTGGTCCTCGGTCAGGCTTAATTGGTTGAGCTGTCTTACGGTTTCCTTATAAAGGATATTCTTACCTTCTACAGGGTCGGTGAGTTCGTCGGCGACTTTTGACCAGTCGGCATACAGCCTAGTGTACTCTAACAGCAAATTGAGATTTTGTTGTGAGTAATCATCGCCGAGAAATGCCTTAATCAATTCGGATTGCTGATTCGCATCTTCCACGGTAATCCAGTAGCCAACGCTGGTCTGCACTTCGTCGAGGTCGAGTCCGGCCGATTCAATTAGCTGTTCCGGCTGGGTAAGTTTTTCAGCAAGAGCGTCGCGCTGCTCTCTTGCGGCCTGGAGCTGGTCGTAAGCGTCGGCAAGATTGTCGAGTATCTCTTTTCTCTGTTCGTAACCGCCGGAAAAATCATTGAAGTCTTTGGTCCTTTGTTCAGCGGGTTCTGCCAGTGAGCGCATTATTTTTGCGGTGTTGATATTCTGGGATAAAATTTCGTTCAGAGCGGCTTCGTAGTTTTCTCTTTTTTCTCTGGCTTCTTTGCTAGCCAGAGGCATTTGAATTTCGAATCGGGTATTGCCATGCGGTCGCCAAAGCAGGTTCTGAATGTTGGCAGGGTCAATACGCCTGCGCAGAACCGTTATCATATTTTGGGCCAGGCCTTTTTGGTCTTTTTCCGGTATGCCGTGAGTGTCAATCTCGTAGATAAGGCTGGTCCCGCCGGCCAGGTCCAGACCGGGCTTTAGACCCGCTTGCAGCATTAAGATGGCAAGAGCGGTTGCTACGGCAATGAGCGCGAATTTCCAGGCCAAGGTTCGTTTCATAACTACTCCCGAATAAATTGGTCGATAGCGGTTAACTGGTATATGCAGCTTCGTTGCATTCCAATACTGTGCGTTTAACCCTTTTCTTCTGAGACTTTTGTCCCTACCGCACTGGGCGAAATTCTGATTTTAGTATTGTTCGACTCGTCTACCTTGAGGACTATCTCGTCGTCTTTGACATCGACGACGGTACCAAAGATTCCGCCGATGGTTCGGACGCGGTCGTTCTTTTGCAGTGACTGTACCATCTTTTTATGTTCCTGCTGTTTTTTTCGGGGCCCGCGGAACAGAAACATCCAGACAAATATCAAAAGCAAACCGAGAAAGATGAATTGTGTATAGTCCATACCCTGTCGCTTTCCAGCCGGTGCCGTGCCGGCATTGGGGTCCGAGGCGACAGTAGTTACAGCCTGCTCTTCGGTGATTGGTTCTGAGGTTATAGTCGTCGGAGCTTCGGACGTTTCGCTCTGAGCTAATATCCACATATTTGACATTATCTGGCCCTTTCATTTGGCGTTTTGAAAACCGCGTTTTATACCGCAAATTCAGCCGAAATAACAGAAAATTCTACGGCTGGACTATTGTCTCACACTCGGGGTGGATACTCAAGAAGCTGTTTTACTGCTCAGAAGGGTCGATTTTTGCGTTAAAGAGGCGGTATTTTTCGAGTTTTTCTTCGGCCCAGCCGGCAAATTGGTCCAGGCTGATTTGCTCTTTTACCTGCCGCATCAGATTTTCATAAAAGGTTATATTGTGGATGGATACGAGAATTGGACCGAGCATTTCACCTATATTGAAAAAGTGCCGGATAGCCGCCCGTGTATAGTTTTGGCACGCATAACAGTCGCAGCCGCTCTCGATGGGCTTGGTATCGGTGATGTGCGAGCTGTTTCGCAGACGCAGAGGCCCGGCTTCAGTAAAGGCATAAGCGTTTCTTCCATTTCGAGTCGGCATAACGCAATCGAACATATCGACGCCAGCTCTTACCGCCGCGATAATGTCAGCAGGTGTCCCTACACCCATAAGGTATCGTGGTAAATCATGCGGCAGATGTTTGGCTGTGTGCTCAGCGGTCTCAATCATATTCTCGTGACCTTCACCGACGCTAAGTCCACCGATAGCATAACCGTCAAAACCGATTTGCGTAAGCTGCTCAGCGCAATATGTCCTCAGTTCGAAGTTGATACCGCCCTGAACGATGCCGAATAGCATTTGCCCGGTTTTTTTGTGAGCTGCTTTGCATCGCTCGGCCCATCGAATAGTCCGCTCTACGGCTTTTCTCAGAGGTTCATCGTCGCATGGGTAGGGCGTGCATTCATCTAGGCACATTATGATATCAGCGCCGAGCCGACTTTGAATATCAATCGCACTTTC
>JASFHM010000042.1:0-7533 GCA_050123215.1 Phycisphaerales bacterium
TGTTCTGCCGAGCAAAGATGCCACCACAGTAGCTACGAACATCATGGTCAAAGACGGAAAGACCATCGTGATTGGCGGTTTGTTTAAAGACGATATCAGCCAGGCACATTCGCAGGTGCCTCTGCTTGGTGACCTGCCGTTGGTTGGCCCTGTGTTTCGCCAGATCAAAGATACCGTTACTCGCAAAGAGCTGATAATACTGATTACGCCGCACCTTGTTGACGACCCTGCAACGTATTCCAACGGCACGGAAATCGAAGATATTAAGCTGGTTACCGAAGGTGCTCACAAGAGCCTTAATATCATCAACAGAACGCGGATATTCGAAGACAGACTCAATATAGCCGAGCAGTATTACAGAGACGGTTACTATGACGCGGCCTTGGCGGAAGTTGAGAACATCCTTGAATTGCGACCTAATTTCCCGCAGGCAGCGCGTCTTCGTCAGAAGATTCTCGATAAGATGGCTAGTGTAAGATAAATGACAAGGCCCCTAATTAAGGGATTTTGGTAGTGCAATGCGCACGGAGGCGCTCACGGTAGTAGGAGTTATTAAAGGATTTGTTTGTGCGAATGTTAAAGAAACTAAATCTGGCCCCTGCAGTTAAAATAGGCACGAGCCTTGGCGTACTGATTTTATCAGTCGGTGGGATTGTACACTTATGGCACGTTGGCTTCGGGGCGGGGTGGCGTCTGTTTGTTTTCGGCGTCTTTTGCTGCATCGCGACGGTTGCCATAGTACTCTGGCTTAGCTGGTCGTGGATTAGAATCTTTAGGTCGGTTACTTCTCTCGTCGACCAGCTAAACCAGAAGTCCGGATTTGTGCATACTCAGGGGCCAGCTTTGGTTGACAGGCTCGCCGAGGCCCTTGGTATGTGCATCAAGGGTTACACGGAGCAAAACCACTCGCTCAAGGAGCAAAACAGCCAGCTGCAAATCCAGATTCAGTTGGCTAATCGACAAAAGCAAAATGCCGAGGCGATTATATACAGCATCCGTGATGCGGTTATCGTTGTCGATGCCTCTGCTGACAGATTGCTTATGGCCAATGAGTCAGCCGGTAAGCTTTTTGATTTTGACCACAAAAACTGTTTGTTCAAACCCATAAGTGAGCTTGTGCCGGATGATAAAAAAGAATTTGTTGAATTTCTCAGTCACAGCCGTGGTACTAAAAGTAGCGCAACCAGGAAAGAGCTTGAGTTTGTTAATAAGGTTAAGCTGAGAATTTTTGACTGCATTGTCTCGTGTGTTTATGACCAGCGCGAACAGATTTGCGGAGTGGTAGCTGTGCTGCACGATATCACCCGCGAAAAGGAAGTGTCTCAGATGAAAAATGATTTTGTAAGCCATGTCTCACACGAGCTGAAAACCCCGTTGGCATCGATAATGGCTTATTCGGAAATGCTCACCGACGGCGAAGCAAATGATGAGGAAACAAGAAAAGAATTCTACTCGGTTATTCAAAACCAGGCAAACAGGCTCAGTCGGCTAATAGAAGATATCCTGAATACCGCAAGAATCGAATCGGGACTGATAAAAGTTGATAAAAAGCCTGTAAGCATGACAATCCTGATTGAAGAACAGCTTGAAATGATAAAAGGGTTCGCTCAGGAAAAAGATATCGAAGTTATAGGACAAAAGCCGATTGTTTTCGACCAGGTATATGTAGACAAGGATATGATATCTCAGGTAATTGTTAATCTGCTCAGTAACGCTGTCAAGTATACAAAGCAAGGTGGTACGGTCCGAGTTGATACTGAAGTTGACGACGCCGCCCAAATCGTTCGTGTAAAAGTTACCGATACAGGAGTTGGAATTCCCGAAGAGGACATCGAACATATCTTCGATAAGTTTTACAGAGTCGGCGCGAATAAGAAGCAGGCCAAAGGCACCGGATTGGGTCTCAACTTGGTTAAGCAAATAGTCGAAAAAGTTCACGGAGGTAAGGTTTTTGTTACCAGTAAAGTAAACCAGGGCAGCACATTCGGCTTTGAGTTGCCTCTTGCTGCGATTGCTGTGGCTGCGACAAATGGTTGACGATATATATGGACCTAAGGAGGTATACTTGTCCGAGGAGCGGCAGAAAAATTCAACTTTGGAGGTTAAATAATGACGGGCAAAAAAATATTGGTGGTGGATGATGAAATTCACATAGTTCACGTAGTGGCGATAAAGCTGCGTAACAATGGTTATGAGGTAATCTCAGCCACAAACGGTGCCGAGGCATTTGAACTGGCCTGTGATGAAAAGCCCGATATCATCGTCACGGATTATCAGATGCCGGTAATGAATGGCATGGAGCTTATAGAGAAACTGCGGCAGAATGAAGAAACTGAGCATGTCCCGGTGATTATGCTGACCGCCCGCAGTTTTTCCGTGGACGACGAGAAAAAGCAGCAGCTTAATATTGCTCAGTGTCTCAGCAAGCCCTTCAGTCCGAAGGAACTGTTACGAGATATCGAGGATGTTCTGTATCAAAGTTCGGTAACAGTAAAGAACTGATACATATTTTGAGGAAGGTTATGCCCAAGATTAGGGACAACGCTGCGCAGATTACGCGTTTATACGCTTTCGACGAGTTTGCCGAAAAGGTAAACCGTCTGGGCTTTGGTTTTGCGCTTTGTGATGCCGATGGCCGGCTTGTGCTAAATTGTCAGGCTGACGGTTTAGACAGCGATGAATCTTCAATCACTAAAGCCGCTGTTTCGGCCGTCAAAGGCTTAAAAAGCCGAACAGAATCACCAAATATTCTGTTCGTTGATAATAGATATCTTGCTGTTGCTCTCAGCCTCGACGGTGATGCCTCCACCGAAGAAACTGAGGCCGGTTTAGCCTTGGTTGATTTGGGCCGGCAGCAATACCAGAAGCTGCTGGTTGAAATGATATCGCAATTACTGGTTATGCTGGCCGAGAGCTTTCAGCTTGCCGTACAGACCAAGCAGCAGATTGAAACAGTCAGTAACGAGCTTTCCCAGGTATATGAAGAACTCGTCCTCCTGCACAAGCTGAGCAACAATATGAAGGTCACCGAGTCCGACTGCAATTATCTGCAAATGGCTTGTGACAGCCTTACCGAGATAGTACCTGTAGAGGGCATAGCTATCCTGCTTGAAAAGGGAACTACAGGAGAAAAACTACTTGTTCTTGCCGCAGGTGCTGGAATTATAGATATCGACCCGCACATGGCGGCGATTATGCACTCGAGGCTGGAAGAACAAATAAGCAAGGGCAAAGAAGCTCTTCTGGACAGCGAAATCGATTCACCGTTCAAATACCAGTGGTCCGAAAGCGTAAGGAATATCATCATTGTACCGTTGTTCGGCAAAGACAAGGTACAGCCGGGCGTGACCGCAACGTTGCCTCATAGTCATCATATAATCGGTTTGATGGTCGCGGTAAACCGAAAGGAACGGGCCGACTTCGACAGTATAGACGCAAATCTGTTTATCTCCGTGGCCAATAGCTGTGCCGTTTTCATCGAGAACGGCCGACTCTTCAAAGACCTCAGAGATCTTTTGATAGGTTCGCTAAAAGCTCTGACCAACAGCATCGACGCAAAGGACCAGTACACTCGCGGTCATTCCGAAAGGGTGGCGTTCATTTCAAGGTGGATAGCCGAAAGAGCCGCGGATGAATTAAATCTCAAAGAAGAACAAATACACAGAATATACCTTGCTGGTCTGCTCCATGACATTGGGAAGATGGGCGTAGACGAAGCTGTTCTCCGCAAAAAAGGCAGGCTCTCCGATGAGGAATATAACTGCATAAAAGCTCATCCTTCCATTGGCGCCGGCATCTTAGGCGATATCAAGCAGATGCGTGATATTGTACCGGGTGTACTTAGTCATCATGAACGTATCGATGGTAAAGGTTATCCCGGTGGACTGTCCGGTGATGAAATACCGCTGATTGGAAAAATCCTCGCACTGGCGGATAGCTTTGACGCCATGACATCAAAACGAACTTACCGAGATGCCATGAGCATCGAGCAGGCTATGCAGGAAATCGAACACGAACTCGGTAAGCAGTTTGATGAAAAAATCGGCCGAATATTCCTCGATAGTGACGTTTATCATCTCTGGGATATTCTTCAGGACGGATTAAAAGATGTCTATGCCGACGAAGATTCGAGTCAGTATGGGGCTGTAGCTGTGGGGACATTAATAAGATGAAACTCAAAACCCAGGATTACAACGATGTGACTGTTCTTGAATTGCAGGGCGATCTGGATGCAGATGCTGTTGAGCAGCTCAAGAATACCGTGACCGAAGTTATTAGCAGAAGCGCGACCGGTGTTGTTGTTGACATGCGCAGTATCGGATTCATCGATAGCGCTGGTCTTGAACGGCTTCTCTGGGCACGGGATTATTGCGACGACAATGCCTGCCAACTCAAGCTGGCCGGCCTCGAAGAAAATTGCGAGAAGATTCTTGAACTTACACGGCTGGATAACGAATTCGATTGCTACGCTGAACTTGCCGAGGCGGTCAAAAGCTTTGCATAGGTGCAAAATAAAGACAGATTTACACGGCCATATTCGCAGGTGAAAAAATGGCAGAAGTAGCAGTTAAAAACAAAATGCAGCTCGGCCAGTTGTTGCTGGCTAGGGGTGTTATTACCGAAGAGCAGATAGAAACCGCCCTGCAGGAACAAACCCAGAAAGGACACCGCAAGCTTTTGGGCGAGCTTCTGGTCGAGATGGGTTATTGTACCGAGAATCAGATAGCCGCCGCTTTATCCGAAGCTTATGATGTCCCTTATGCTCAGGTAAGCCCGAAACTCTGTGACCCCAAAGCGGTGGAGATACTCCCAAGGGAATTTCTTGAAGAGCATATAGTCCTGCCGCTCTTCAAGGTCTATGACGCCCTGACCGTAGCTATAAACGAGCCAACTAATGTGTTTTTGATTGATGAGATGGAGCGCATAAGCGGCTGCAAGGTCCAGGTCGTTTGCGCCACTACCAAAGATATTCAGGCTACGCTGCAAACGTATCTGCCGGCCGCGAACGTATTTGTTATTGACGACATCCTTGATGAGGATGGGCTGGAAGATTTCACCCTTATTGAGAATATCACACAGGACATAGGTGACCTTGAAGAAATCGCGGGACAGTCGCCTGTTGTCAAGCTCGTTAACTATGTGGTTTACAACGCTGTCCGCGAAAACGCCAGTGACATTCACATAGAGCCGGACGACAAAAGCCTTCGCATACGATACAGAGTTGACGGCAAGCTATACGAAAAGATGCGTCCGCCTTATCAAATGCACTCTGCAATTGTCTCTCGTATCAAAATCATGGCAGAGCTCGACATAGCGCAGCGCCGACTGCCGCAGGACGGTGGTATTCACGTTCTGGTCGAGGGCAAGGCGATCGATTTGCGTGTTTCAGTTATGCCGGGTAACTTCGGCGAAAAAGTGGTTATCCGAGTTATCAATCCGCAGAAGGTGCTGTTCAATCTTGAATCACTTGGTTTTGCCTATGAAAACCTCAAGCTCTATCGTCACATAATGCGCTCGCCGAACGGCATTATTCTCGTAACCGGCCCGACCGGCTCCGGAAAGAACACCACGCTTTACGCAACTCTGGCTGAGCTCAACAATGAAGAGGTCAACATCTGCACCGTCGAGGACCCCGTCGAATGTAATATGTCGGCCGTTAACCAGTTTCAGGTCAGTGACACCGTCGGCTTTAAGTTTGCCACGGCCCTTCGTTCTCTCTTAAGACAGGACCCGGACATTATAATGGTCGGCGAAATTCGTGACTCCGAAACTGCCAACATCGCAGTACAAGCGGCACTGACCGGTCATCTCGTCCTATCTACGCTTCATACGAACGATGCGCCCGGTGCGGTTATCAGGCTGTTTGATTTGGGTGTCGCGCCTTATCTGGTCAGCGCCTCATTGGTTGCTGTTCTTGCCCAGCGGTTGGTCCGTAAAGTCTGTACTAATTGCAAAAGTGAGTATGAGCCGCCTGCAAGCATACGCAAGATGGTCGAAAGAAGCGGCTTTAAGATCGATAAGTATTTCACCGGTGTCGGTTGTAAAAAATGCCGCAACACCGGCTTCGCAGGCCGAATCGCTATTCATGAGCTTTTTATCCCGGACGACGAAGTTAAAGAACTTATCAGTGAAGGTGTAGGTCTGAAGAAGTTACAGAACGTAGCTGTCAAAAAGGGAATGACACCGCTTTTGTCGGACGGTATTGAAAAGGTAAAAGCTGGAATCGTGTCGATAGAAGAAGTTCTCAGAACCGCTCAGATTATTGAAGGTGAGCAGGACTGAGCCTTGGATTTGAATTGATGGTATAAGGATGGCTCTAACACCGACAAAAACTCGTTCTGATTATGCGGCCAACAAATCTGCAAACAGCCGGACTACTTCTTCCGATTCACTTGATATAGACCTGGCAAAACAAGTCCAGCCTGGTTCGGCCGCATCTTCAGTACTGTCGAATGTCAAAGTTAGACAGACTGAGCTAATCATGTTTACAACCCAGCTGGCTGTTATGCTCGATAGCGGGGTCGTACTCAGTGATGCGCTTGACGCCATTGCCCAGCAGTCCGAGCCCGGAAACTTCCGTTCGATAGTCGAAGATGCCTCCGACATGGTAAAAAACGGTGAAGATTTTTCCAAGGCGTTGCTGGCTTATCCGAGGGTTTTTTCTCCGATGTTTGTGAGCATGGTAAGGGCCTCCGAAGCGTCCGGTAGAATGGTCGAGATGCTGAGGGTCCTGAGCAGCTATCTTGAATTCGAAGCCGAAACGAGAAAGCAGGTCAAAGGAGCGCTGACCTATCCGATTATAATGGCGCTTATGGCCGTCGCCGCAACCGGAACACTTATGTTTTTCGTACTGCCGAGGTTCATGAAAATCTACGAGGCCAGAGGAGCCGCTCTTCCAAAGATTACTCAACTGCTCGTCGGCTTCAGCAATCTTCTCGGCAATGCCGAACTTATGGCGATGCTGTTTACTGCTGCTGTTATTGTCGGTGGCGCGCTGTACTATTTCGCCAGGACCGAAACCGGCAAACGTTTCTTCGATATGCTGAAGATTCGCATCCCTGTAATAGGCACGATGTTCATCGACATGGTAGTGGCCCGCAGCATGAGAATCATGTCGACGATGGTCAATACCGGAGTCAGCCTGCTCGACACCGTTCGTGTCATTCACGGCTCCAGCAAAAATTACTACTTCCAGCGGCTCTGGAAAGCGGTTGACGACAAGATTCGAGACGGTTACCAGCTCTCCGAATCAATACAGATTTCGCAGGACGGCTTTTTGATATCAGAAGGTATCCTCCAGATGCTCAGAGCCGGCGAAAAGGGCGGCAAGCTGGGCGAGGTCAGTGACAAAATATCGCTGTTCTACGAGAAAAAGCTCCAGGCCTCTATCAAGGGCGTCATGACCCTCATCGAACCACTGATGATAACCATCCTCGGAATTATCATCGGTACTATCGCCATAGCTTTGCTTCTGCCGGTATTCAGAATCTCATCTGTCATAGCGCATTAATACAATCCCATTTGCCACGGCGA
>JASFHM010000043.1:0-7531 GCA_050123215.1 Phycisphaerales bacterium
GTCGTGCATCTCTCGCTCTATCCACTCTGCACCCGGCAAAAATGTCGCAATAGATTCGGTTGAGGGATTTTCCTTATCGCGGATTAGCGATTTTACTGTTATGACTAAGCCAAGCTCATCGTATGCGAAGTGATAGAGTATCTCGAAGTAGTTATCCGAGTCTATCACCGTGCCGATAACAAAACGGCAGTCGACATTCTCATACAGAAACCTGCATACGTCGAAGCTGTTTTGGGACTCGCATACGAGGTAGATTCTTTTGTCCGTAGTATCGGGCTTATCTATCGAGATAAGCTTAGGTTTTAGACTTTCAATTTTTGCGTTAATCTCGTGTATATCCATATTTTCAACCTGTATTACAGTACCGAAAGCGCCTTAACCACACCGGAAATCATCGCCTCCGGTTTTGGCGGACAGCCCGGCACATAAGCTATTATTGCGTTAGGATCTTCTTCTTTTATGACTTTATCAACGGGCCCGGCTACGTGATAACCTCTATGGAATATTCCTGTTCCGCAGGCGCAGGCGCCGAGAGCAAATACAACGCAGGGTTTGGGGGTCTGTCTGTAAACTTCGATTAGTCTCGGTTTTGCCTGTCTTGTGACAACGCCGGTCACCAGCAGGGCGTCGGCGTGTCGCGGTGAGCCGACCAGCTTGATGCCGAATCTTTCAACGTCGAACTTGGGCGTGAGTAGGTCAACGACTTCGATATCGCAGTTGTTGCATGCGCCGGTGTTGACGTGAAAGACCCAAACAGATTTTTTCAGAAACTTTAACTTCCAGCTCATAGCTTTACCTTACAGCCAGCTAATATCATAAGTATTACCTAACATCGCCAGGATGACAGCTATCACAAGTGCCAGACCGCAGAAAACCCAGAAGAACTTCATGGCTTGGTCAATTCTCACGCGAGGGTTGGTATTCTTTATCAGTATTGCCAGCACAACGACCAAAAGATATTTTCCGATACCGCCTGCGATTGAAGCTCCGGTCGTTCCGAACCCGCCCAGAAATACCATTACCAAAAACAGAGGTAGTGCAACCAGCATCATTGACTGCATAAGCTTCCAAATAGCCAGCAGCACGCCGGAATATTCGATTAAGATACCGCTTGCGATTTCGGTTTCCGATTCGGCGATATCGAAAGGTACAAAGCCAAGCTTGGCCTGGATACATAACAGGCTTACGAAGAATGCGAGAAAGCCTGAGATGCTTGCGACGGGTGTCTGATTTGCAAGGGCGTTCAGACTCAGCTCTCCGCCTGATTTTATAATGACAACTATAAAGGCCAATACTAAGGGCAGCTCGTAGCCCATTACGAGTTTCATCTCTCTGCTGGTTCCCAGTGCCGCATGCGGGCTGGCGCTTGCGCTACTGCCTAAAATCAAAGCCAATGAAGGCAGGACCATTAAATAAATAGCTACTATAACGTCACCAACATAGGCGCTTTGCCAGATGGTGATATGCAGTAACATTGTCGAGAGTAAAAGCACACCGGCCATGCCGAAAATCGGTGCGAAGATGAAAACTGTTTTATTGGCTTGTTGAGGGATGAGTATTTCTTTGCCGGTTAGCTTGAGTATGTCATAAAGCGGCTGCAAGGCAGGCGGGCCGACTCGCCACTGTACAAGGGCAGTTACCTTACGGACCACCCAGGAAACAGTTAGCCCGAGAGCTACCGTGAATAAGAATCCCGGAAAGATTAAAATCCAAAATATGTTTTGTATTGCTTCCATTAATCAGGCCTTTTGCTCTTTATCTGAAAGAAACGGCTCCCAAAGACTGCCGCCCGTTACTTTGACAACTATATCATCGAAGACTTCAACCATGTTAGCCTCACCGTCTTTAACTTCTCTGTAATCAACGCTGCCGTCGCCGCATGTGTTGACGCATAAAGGCTTGCCATTTGATTCGAGCCGGCCCTTGCAAACGTCGCAGACACTGCTCGGGTATGGAATCAGGTCGGTATAAATCGTGCCGAATGGACACGCTATAGCGCAGGTTCCGCAGCCGGTGCATAGCATGTTAGCGCGTTTGAGGATTCCGGCATCGTTATATTTAGTAGGTACTTTCTCGAGGGCGTCATTGGGGCAGGAGTTGACACACGGGGCGGCTTCGCAGCGTCGGCAAATCAATGCAAAACGAATTTTCTCAAGCAGAGCGTCGATTCCGACGTTTTGCGGATGCTGGTTATACGAGCATTTTGTCCCTGAGTTCTGCTGCAGGTCGCACTTGGCTAAATCGATTACGAGTTTTGCGCCCATTAGTTTATCCGCTAATCCCAAATCTTAGAATATCCCTTAATCTGTTCGTATGTCATGACAGGGCCATCCTTGCAGACGTAGTATTTTCCAATCATGCAGTGGCCGCACTTGCCCACACCGCAGCTCATGTTCTTTTCCATCGAAAGGTAAATATCTTTCGGAGCAAAATTGAATTCGAGCAGCTTGAGCGTTGCGTATTTCATCATTATTGGTGGGCCGCACACGATAGCCACGGCATTGTTCACATCAACGTCATTGGGCCCCAATATAGTTGTTACCACGCCGACGTGGCCGCTCCAGTCACCGTTGGTATTATCGACGGTCAGCTTCATATCCACGCCGTCGATTTGCTGCCATGAACCGAACGTGGTATTTTTATAGATGAAATCTTCGGGTGTTCTCGCCCCGTATCGGCAGACGACTTTTTTGAAGTCTTTAATCCGGTCAACAAGCGTTAAGAACAGTGAGCGTATTGGTGCAAGTCCGACACCGCCTCCGACAATATAAATTTCTTTACCGACAAAATCATCGACCGGATAGCCGTTGCCGAACGGCCCGCGAATTCCGACTTTTTGACCAGCTTGGCATTCGTGCAGAAGGTTTGTAACTCGGCCGGCCTTCATGATGGTGATTTCCATCTGCTCGGTCTGTTTCGGCGAAGACGATGGCGTAAACGGTGCTTCACCTTCGCCGGGCAGCGTCAGCTCGACAAATTGACCTGTCCTGAATCCGAATGGTTCGGCTGTCTTTACGACGAAACTCTTGATAGTAGGAGACTCATCAATGATTTCGGTAATCTCGCCGTTTATTGGTTGGTATAAATTCGCGCTCATATTATGTTTCAGCTTTCGATTTTCCCTTCGCTTCGACCGAGAGTATCTTAAGGATTTCTCTAAGGTCCATCCCTCCGGCATCGGCGTCGACGCATCGGCCGCAGCCGACGCACATATTAACGCCGTAGCGCTGGACAAAGTGTACGAACTTATGCATGAAGCGGTGTCTCATCCTGTCACCTAAGACTTTATTGGGATTGGCTCCACCGGCGACGGCTGCATAGGTGAACCTCATGCAGCTATCCCATATCTTCATTTTCGTGAAGTAATTTTCCTGTTTGGCATCGTACAGATAGAAACAGTGACATGTCGGGCAGACCCTTGTGCAGGCCTGACATTCGATGCAGCCCTTGGCCTGCTCGTCATAAACGGCCGAGTCTTCCGAGTCCTGGACAATTTCTTCCAACTTTGCATCGAGCCTGAAGTTGGCATTTTTAGCTTCGAGTGACTGTTGAACTTTTTTTCGGTTTTCTTCGCGCTCGGTGAGCAGGGCGGCGGGGACATCGGCGAAGAGCTGGTTGTGCTTTTCGATGAATGCGTTACCTTTTTTCGAGCCTGATTCTACGATGAAACCGTCCTTTATCTGTGAGACATTCAAATCAAAACCTTCCTGACAATAGCTTTTACCGTCGAATAGGCAACAGAAGCAGCTGTCGCCAGGGTCGGTGCAGTCCGATGAGATAATGAACATTTTTTCACGCCGGGCTGTGTACAACGGGTCCTCGAATTCTTCTTCGGTAAAGACCTTGTCGAGGATGGCTATGGATTTTAAGTCACAGTCTTTGAGGCCGAACACGGCGAAGGGCTTGATATCGGGTGTCTCAGCCGCTTCTGGATAAGTGGCGGCGACCTCACGAATAGGAAACAAAAACTCTTTGACCGGTGTGCAGGCACGGATGCTGTTTAGCTCGGGTTCGGTTTTGGATGAGGCGTCGTATGTGCTAAAGACGTAATGCTCACCGGTACTCTTTGGAATATAAAGGTCAATTTTGCCGGCAACGGCGTCGAGCAAAGGCTTTAGTTTGCTAATGAATACAGCTTTCATTTTTTTGCCCAATCAGTTTTTCTTTGCAGCCGATTTTAACAGCTCGGCTGTGACTTAAACCTTACGCCCTTGTCATCAGGTGGTAGGCATGTAGTAGGGCAAACGAGCTAAATCCATTGCTATATCTATACTTATGACCTTGATTTTTTTGGGCACGTTAACTCGCAACGGTGAGAAATTCAAGATGCCTCTTACTCCGGCCTTGACCAGTGCGTCGGCGATTTCCTGCGCGGCGTCGGCTGGGGTCGCTATTATGCCCAAATCCACACTTCGTTTCTTCAAAGAGGAAATCTTCGAGATGTTCTCGATGGTGACATTATTTTTCTTTTTGCCTATTTTTTTGGGGTCTTTATCGAAGGCGGTTTTTATATTGAAGCCGTATTTGGCAAATCCGTCGTAAGCAAGTAATGCCGAGCCGAGGTTGCCTACGCCGATAAGGACGGCATTGTGGCCGGAGTCCAGCTTAAGAATTTTACTGATTTGCCGGGCGAGGTTTTCCGTATTGTATCCGACGCCGGGGGTGCCAAAATCGCCGAAATACGAAAAATCCTTCCTGATTTGCCATGGGGTCACGCCGAGACACTCAGCTAAGCACTTGCTGGAGATGCTTTTATGACCTTGTTCGGATAGATTAAGAATCCCCCTTAGGTAAAGTGGCAACCGCCGAACCGTCTCATCTGGAATTTTATGATATCTCATAATCCACCAGAATCCACAGGATGTTTAGTGAATGCGTTCACAATAACGGTGATTGTGTTCACATTCACAAGCTAAGTATATATAATTTAAGCAGATTTTTCGAGGCTGTCAAGGAAAAATATAGCGATGTTATAAAATATATGGTTTAGAATGAATCTTCAGAAAGTTGCTTTCAAGCGGGTTTTTTGGGCAGGCGAATTGAGAATGTGCTGCCGGCATCTTCATTGTTCTTTACGAAAATTTGGCCGTGGTGTCTGTCAACGACCTGCTTGGCAATTGAAAGGCCTAGCCCCGTTCCGTCACGTTCGACTTGTCGAGCGTTTTCGGCACGGTGGAATTCTTCAAATATTTTTTCTTCTTCGCCTGCTGGTATGCCTATGCCGGTGTCACTTATCTGTATGAGTACGGTTTTGCCTTCGTCGGTGACACTTATGTGAATCCTGCCGTTCTCGGGTGTGTATCTTGCGGCATTGTAGAGGATATTTACTATCGCCTCTTCAATCAGGACCGGCTCGCCGCAGATTTCGTCAACACCTTTATCGATAGTATGAGTGACCTGGATATTCTTTGCAGTAACGCGGCGTTCGATTGAGGTCAGGGTATTGAAAATCGTATTGCGAATGGAAAAGTCCTCCATATCGAGCTCGCCTGTGAGCTTCATACGGGTCAGCCGAAGCAAAGCTTTGATAAATGACATACAACGCGAGGCCCGTCGATGCGCGCGTTCGATAAGATCTCGCTGTTTGGGTTCCACGGGTCCGACAAGGTCGTTGAGGATGACGTCGAGACAACTTTCAATTGCGGCCAGATGCCCTTTTATGTCGTGAGTGACACGAAGGACGTATTCATTTTTGAGGTTGTCCTTTTGCTGCAGTTCGAGATTGGCCTTTTCAAATTCGTCCTGCTGTTTTCTAAGCTGGGCTGTTACCGATGTGGTCATGTAAACGACTAAGTATAATGTTGTGGTGAATATAAAGAAAGTTCCAAAGACAAAAATGGTATTCTGGTAAAGGTTGTGCATGCCAAAACCAGCCAGCTCGTAGTGTGGGATAACGCCTGTGTATTCGCCGGCAACGCAGCCGCCGAAAAGAATCACGGCCAGCGTTGCCTGGATATAACTCTGGGCCTTGGAGAGCATGATGCTGGTCAAAACCATGTGGAAAACGAAATAAAGGAAGAAGGGGTTCTCGATTCCACCGGCGAAGTGAAGTATCACAGTCAGGATGAATAAATCCATGGAGATTTGAAACGTGATAATTCTGCTGACGGTAGTATGCTTTGGTTGACGTTTGCCCCATGTGAAATATTTGACAAGGTCGTAAAGGATAAAATTGTAACCGAGCAGAATTCCGCTGAGGATAAACAGCCGAGTTGTTGGCAGGGCGACCTTTAGAAATTCGCTCGCGAAGAATGTGGCACCGGCCAGACCGGCAATAGCGACCCACCTGAGTCGTATCAGCCAGAAGGCTCTTTGTACAAGGCTTCTGCTTTGCAGAAGTGTTTCCATGAAGTTACTTATTCAGAAGGATTTGGACTTTTTCCAGTAAAACTTCGGGCTTTACCGGCTTATCAAGGAACTCATCTACGGGCAGCCATTCTTCATCGCCGGCTTCAGATTTGAAGTCAATACCGGTTTTCTCTTTTACGGAAGTCAGCATCAGTATGGCAATATCTTTATACTCCGGGTCTTTCTTTAACGCCCGCGACAGTATAAATCCCTCTCTCGGCGTATTCATCATCACGTCGAGAATAATCACGTCGGGTTTGGAGGCTTTAATGCTTTGCATAGCCAGCTCGCCGTTTGTCGAACTGTCAACGCTGTATCCCTTGTTCTCCAGCACGACCTTCATTGCTTCGGTAATGTCCGGGTCGTCATCAACAATTAATACCTTGCTTTGAGCCATTTCATTTTCCTTGATAATGAGATTATTATTTGCACAGTTGAATTGTGATTATACCGTTGACTACAGCTTAAATCAACGCAATTTAGTTTTGCCGGTAAGCTGAAATTTGTTCGACAATTACAGTATCTGCGGCGATAATAGGCGGTTGATAATCGATATATTTCGAGGAACTTTTGATGCCTGAGTATAATCTTAATAAACTGACCGATTGTAAATGGATTAATCTTTACAGTGCTGACTATGCCGACAAGAACGGCTCTGTAAGCAACTGGACTCTCGTCTCGCGCAAAGAGCAGCCGATTACCGACGCGGCCCAGCCCGACGCTGTTGTGATTGTTCCTGTGCTGGATACACCGCAGGGTAGAAGGCTTGTCGTTACAAAAGAGTTCAGAGTTCCGATTTGGGATTATGAGTATGGCTTTGCCGCGGGGCTAATCGAAAAGGGCCAGACAGTCGAACAAGCGGTAGAAAAAGAGTTGAAAGAGGAGACAGGGCTGGACCTTGCCGGAATAGTTCACATAAGCAGTCCGGTCTATTCGTCGGCGGGCATGACGGACGAGTCGTGCTGTATGGTTATCGTCGAAGCGAAAGGACAGATATCCGATGAGTTTCTCGAGGGTTCCGAGCAGATAGAAGCTATACTGATGGATGTTGATGATATTCAGGACCTGCTCGAATCGGGCAGGAAGATTTCAGCCAAGGCCTGGGGGCTATTGTATTACTGTGTTGCTGCTGGGTCTGTAGACTTGCTTACCCGGGAGTAATACCGGTTAATCAGGACAAATC
>JASFHM010000044.1:0-7481 GCA_050123215.1 Phycisphaerales bacterium
TCATCCAGTCGTAAATGCTCGGCAATTCCCGCAATTCGCTTCGGATACGTCAACGCATACTGTATCGGCAGACACATATCCGGAGTACCTAACTGTGCGACTACCGAACCATCCACGAATTCCACCATCGAATGCACGACCGACTCCGGGTGAATTAGAATCTCGACTTTGTCGACCGGCAGGCCGAACAGCCAATGAGCTTCAATTACTTCCAAAGCTTTGTTCATCATCGTCGCCGAATCAACCGTTATCTTGGGTCCCATCTGCCAAGTCGGATGCGCCAAGGCCTGCTCAATCGTCGCTTCTTTAATATCCTCTGTCGCCGATTCCCGGAAAGGCCCGCCCGAAGCGGTCAGGACTATTCTTCTAACTTCATCAACACTGCCGGCCTGCATCGACTGGAAAATTGCCGAGTGTTCACTATCCACCGGCAGAATCTCGCTACCGCTTTTCTTCGCCGTCTCTGTCAAAAGTTCCCCTGCGATGACCATCGGCTCCTTATTTGCTATCGCAAGTCTCTTACCCTTTTTTGCTGCCGCAAGTGTCGCCCCCAGACCTGCCGCACCTACGATGGACATAAGCACAGTATCAACTTCATCAAGCTCAGCGATTTTCACGAGTCCCTCCGGCCCGGCTAATATCTCGACATCCATATCACCGACGGCATCCTGCAGTATCTTAAGGTGTGCCACATTCGAAATGCAAACAACTTCAGGTTCGAATCGTTCGATCTGCTCGGCCAAAAGTTCGACTTTGCTGTGTGCGCTCAATGCGTAAACTTCATAATCCTGACCCAGGGCCTCTATCACTCGAAGCGCATTTTGACCAATAGAGCCGGTAGAACCCAAAATTGCGATATGTCTTTTACTCAAAACGGAAATGCTTTCATTTTCCGAACATAACTTATTTATCCGCTGAAAGATAGCATATTAGCTCAAAGGCTCCGTTGCTGTCAAGTATCCCTCACCCGCAATGCTCCCCAGCCGCCTTTTAACTGCCTACAGCACCTTTATCCTCGCGTTTGTTTCTTGTCCGAAACTGCCGCGGTGTCATCCCGACCAAATCCTTGAATGTTCGAGTAAAATAGCTCTGGTTATTATAGCCGACCTCGAAGCAAATTTCCGTACAGTTCTGGTCTGTCGCCAACAGCAACTGCTTGGCTCGTTCAATGCGAACGCTGGTTAGATAATCGACTATCGTTATACCCATCTGCTCCTTAAAAACATGTGCCAGCCGTGACACACTTAAATGACATACTTTAGCAATCTCTGTCAACGTGATCGGCTTATCGTAATTAGCGTCGATATAGTTTATTGCAGGCTGTATCTGCGTTACCTTCCTGGCATCCTGCGAACTGTACACCATTTCGATAAATTCATTGAGTGCAAGACTAACCCACGCGCACAAGTCTTCCTGTGTATCCAGCTCAGTCATTCGACCTACATACGCAAGATTGCGTTCCAGCATCACATTAATATCGACCCCGCCTTCCACCGCCGAGCGGCTTAGGATGCTTAACAGTTCCAGTATCCGTGCCTTGAGCACACCCAACTCGCCGGGGTTATGAAATAGTATCGTCCCCAAAATCGAGTTGAGTATTTCTCTGGCTCCGGTCCGGTCGCCGATTTTCACTTTGCCGATAAGCTCACGTTCACTCTCAAGCGGATATCGCCAATCGGTGCCGAGCTTTTTCTTCAGCAGTATAAACTCGCCAATCTCGGCCTGTTGTTCCGACTGATACCTCCGCCAGCGAATAACCCGCGGGTCGAACCCGCCAACCTCATAGAGCAAATCAAACAAAAACTCCGCAGCCCGCTGAATCCTTCTGCCCGGTATAACATCCAGTTTGTTTATCGCAGCCTTCAAGCTTTTGGTATCTATTCGCAGACTTTTGAGCCGGTGCTGAATGTCACTAATCAGCACCTTACTCACCGGCTGCCACAGGCACTTGCCGAAGTAAATACCGCCGAGAGGCTTGTCTCTATCCATCACAGGAACACAGACAAGAACAATCCCTGCGTGACATATGCAGATGTACGACTGCCCTGTCTCGATTGCGATTTCGAGACTGCGCTTTCGTTCAGCGTTACACTTTTTCAACCCCGTTGGGCTGCCTCGCACCAACCGGCAAAACTGCGGATGGCAATCACTGCTGCAAAGGTCCTTAATAACCCTGCCGCCGGCGTTGCTGGTTTCCAGCCCCATCTGAAAGTGTTTACGAAAAGTACTTTCGACCCTGCCGAACTTACCCTTATCCAGCGCCTTCATCAACTGCGGGTTTTTAACGCTTTTTGCCATATCACAAACCCAATACCCAAAAAGCAATACGCACGCACACTACGAGCATAGCAAGATTGTGCTATTATACCAAATAGCAAGATAATGCAAAAGCCTTCATTCAAAAACCCGTCTTCAAACTAAACGCAGGACGTACGCATTTGTGCAGTTTGGAGATTATGGTTGCCGATATACACTGTGTACGCGCAGTGCGTTGCACCATTGGTATATCCATTATCGGACGAGGTGAAAAAAAGTGGAAACGAAAAGGTCATACAAAATCGCGGCTGAGTGCTTGGCAGTGGCGTTATTCATCCTGCTGCTTTGCAGCTGCCTGAGTTTCAACATCGGCGACTGGCCCAGCAGGTTCGCCTGGCCGCATAATCACCCTACTCAGAATCTGTGCGGTTCGATTGGAGCGTTTACGGCGTATTACTTGCTCTATTACTTCGGGCCGGGCGTATATGTGCTGCTGATAAGCGGCATATGCTATTTTGTTTTGAGGCTTTTTGGTCAAAGCATCAGCCAGGTTCTGCTTCGGACCGCAGGCTTGGCGATGTTAACCGTGGCGGCGTCGGCAAGCTTTTATTGTATATGGCCCAACAGTGTTTATGAGTTCCCGCTGGGCTCGGGCGGTGTGTTAGGGGTGGCTGCGACCGATTTTCTGCGCAGCCAGTTCGCAGGGTTCGGCACGTTCATACTGCTTATCGCCGTGTGGGTAGTCGGATTCGTACTGTTGGCTGACACAGCACTGTCGGTGATAATGGGTGGATTCAAATACGTAATGGGAAAGATGTTCGGTTTTATCGCACCGGCCTGGTCGGCGGCGAGGTATCAGTCACAGATTATAGGCGAGATATGGCGCAAGCTCAGTGCCCGGCAAAAAAGCCAAAAACAAATGGCCGCAGCATCGGCTTCACTTAACTACGAAAAAGATATTGCCATAGAAACCGGCTTTAAAGAAGAAGCTGAAGAACCCAAGCATAGCGAAGAGGCCAAAAAACAAATCAGACAACTGAAATTGACTACTCAGCAGGGACCAAAGCCGGTTAAGGCTTACGTTCCACCAAGCTATGAGGATTACACCCTGCCGCCGCTGGATTTATTGGCTGAGCCGGAGTATAGCTTCTCCTCCGTGCAGGGCAAGGTTATCAAGGCCAAGGCAATGGCCCTCGAGAAATTGCTTTCGGAGTTCAATATCACAGCACGGGTAGTCGAAGCCGAAACCGGACCTGTGATAACCATGTTCGAGCTGGAACTGGCGGCGGGTGTTAAAGTCAGTCAGATATCAGCACTTGCTAACGATATGGCGCGGGCTCTCGGAGCCGGTGCGGTGCGTGTGGTCGCACCGCTGCCGGGAAAACATACTATCGGCATCGAAGTACCCAACAGCGAAAAAGAAAAAGTCCGCATCAAAGACTTAATACAAATGGCCGCGAGTAAGTGCGAGCGGATGGCGATACCGTTGTTCTTAGGCAAAGACTCATCCGGCGAAGCCTTGGTATCCGACCTTGCGGAGATGCCGCATCTTTTGATAGCCGGTACGACCGGTTCAGGAAAAAGTGTCTGCATCAACAGTATCATAACCGGAATATTACTAACTCGCCGGCCTGACGAAGTGAAGACAATTCTAATCGACCCGAAGATGGTCGAGATGACCGCGTTTAATACAATACCACATCTGATGAGCCCGATAGTTACCGAGACACAGCGGGCTGTACAGATTCTTGAATGGGCAACGGTAAAGATGGACGAGCGCTACGCGCTGTTATCCGAGGCCAGGGTAAAAAATATCCACGATTATAATAATCTCGGCGCAGAGGAAGTCATTAAACGCTTTGCTCCGAGTACACAGGAAGAAGAAGCAAAAATTCCCAAGAGGCTTGAATATATCGTGATTGTAATTGACGAGTTAGCTGATTTGATGATGACGGCCTCCAAGGAAATCGAAGCCTACATCGTCAGGCTCGCCCAGAAAAGCCGCGCTGTCGGTATTCATATCGTTCTTGCAACACAGCGGCCTCAGGCAACCGTGGTGACCGGTCTTATCAAATCCAATATGCCAACGAGAATAGGCTTCAGAGTCGCCGCAAGAATGGACAGTCGAATTATCCTTGACCAAAACGGCGCCGAGACACTGCTGGGCCAGGGTGATATGCTGTTTTTGAAACCCGGAACAAGCGACCTTATCCGGGCACAGGGCACATTCGTCGACGATATGGAAGTCAAGCGAATCGTCAAACACCTCAAAGAGGTTGCAGAACCACAGTTCCATCCCGAACTGACACAACTCAACCGCATCGACGCTTCGGATATGCCCAGAGACGAGCTGTTCGACGAAGCTGTCCGCGTTGTCCTTGAGACCAAACGCGGCAGCGTGTCGCTGCTGCAGAGGCGACTTAACGTCGGCTACGCAAGGGCATCACGAATGATTGAGATGATGGCCTCGATTGGAATTCTCGGCGAGTACAAAGGCAGCCAAGCAAGAGAGGTACTTATGACACTCGATGAGTACGAGCAGTTGTGTCAGCAGGTCGATGCCGGCCAGGACTCAGACCGAGAACAAGAATACGAACAAGAAAATTCACAAGAACACGCATACGTGAGTGAGGGCCAGCAGGGTTACGTCTCTGTCGATGACGAGGATGATAAGTACGAATACGAGTACGAAGACGACTAATCGCCACGCCGTTTTTATTCAGGCTCATCTACAAACCGAGCGCATTTATCTGCTCAAAAAGGTTATTGTACAGGGCGGCCATGGCATGGCATAGCAAAACGCTAACAGCAATGATACCCACAGTGACAATAAGCTTTGTAATTATTTTATAACGAGGGTTACACCATAGAAGCGGCAGAGCAAACGGGCCTAACGTCAGAAAAGAAACGACCAAAGCGGTTGTAGAGTAATACCATTTCGCTTTCGACTTAGGTGGTTTCTCAAAGAACTCGCCGCAATAACGACACTTTATAGCTTCGTTCTGAATCTGCTCAGCGCAGTACGGGCATTTCTTGGTCGCTTGCGCCTGCTCGGCTACCTGCTCTAATAGCGCTTCCATCGAAATATCTCCAATACATGTAAAGAAGCGGTTGTGTTTGCTTTATCGGCCTATAACGGGGACAAGTTAACCGATGATTAGCAGCAACGGTGGAAATCTAATTTGAAGCTGATTTGTCGTTTTCCAGCTTACTGCACTGTTCGAGAGTTTTTTTCACCTGCCAGCGGACAAAGTGCGGCGCACCACAAATGAGATAAATCCCAGCAACGAGCAGTACAGGCATCTGGAATAGAGCCGAAGAGACAAACCATTTGTAACCCACCCTGCCATGCTCAGCATACTGTACGAGTATCTGAGTGATTTGCACCAAGAGGAACGATGCTTTAAAAAGGCAGTATGCACCTGCAAAAATACAGGTCAACCGTAGTGCTGCCGGAAACCAAGGAAAAGTTTCAGTTGAATTGCAAGTCGTAGAATCTCCGACTATTCTCTCGGACAACCAATCTCGCAGGTAGAAAAAGAAGTACCATATGAGCAGTATGGTTATTCCTGAGATGAAGAGTCCGCCAAGTAATAACCAGAAAGATTCCCACGAAAAGGAGTTTGTCATGATTACCACAGGGTAAACCGATTGAGGGATTAACTGAATCAGGAAATATATGCCGATTGCAGCTAAGATGATTTTTGCGAAGGTCTTCGTATTATTCATATTCATTCTCCCGTTGTTTCGGTATTAGTATCGCATTCTCGCAATCGAGAAGTGACTTTTCTCACCTGCCACCTAACATAAGTCGGAGCACTAGCGATAAGGTAGCTCGCCAAGCAAAGACGGATCAAGGAACTCAGCATTCTTTCTATGACCCGGATATTTCTGGGTAGTTGATGGCTGAATTGCTCAGAACCAAAAGCAGCGAAAAGCAAAGCCCGCAGCAAAGCAGGCAGCTGTGCCAAATATGCAATGTTTTGCAGCGCCCTCGGCAAAATCATCAGCCCCGCAAAAAGAATCGCTATCCGAAGGGCCTTTACAAAGTTCGACGTTTCAACAAGCTCTTCGCCCGGTTCAGTCGGACCGGCAAGTCGATATGAAAATCCTCGGTCTTTGAAAAGCGCAAAGTAAACCACCAGCCCCCACAAGCAATAACCACAGGCAAGAACAACTGCTCCTATTTTTATGTCAATCTTATCCGCGAAAGCAACTAACGGCATACTCACTAATCCCAGGGTGGCATTGACACAATAGACTCCGAGCAGAATTATGACGCACCTTGACAGGATTTGCATTTTAGTCATCGCTTATAGTCTCCCTGAGATTGGAGCATTCTAATCATAAAGACGTTTAACGTCGAGATTCCTTCCAAACTTTCCGCTCCGAATCAGCGTTTTCAGTACTGATACGCCTAATTTTTGGTCGATATAAAAAAAGCTTGATAGTTGATTATTGTTTGATTATATTGCCGCGACTGAAGTGATGCTCTGTCGCAAGGGGTAGTTTGCGGCTGCAGGATGTAGCCTATGGGGCCAACAGAATCACGGCGTGGTTGGCTCAAGCCTCCGATAGAGCCCTGTCGAACCCCCGCTGCTGTCTTGCAGCAGCAAGACGCGGGGGCCCGTGACAACCGATGAGTTTTGAATTTTGTGCTTTTATAGTTACCCGGTGGTGTAATCGGTAACACCTGGGCTTTTGGTGCCCATATTCTAGGTTCGAGTCCTAGCCGGGTAGATTAAGAAAAGTAAATATCAAAAATCAAAAGACAAATATAAACTGCTGTGAAACAAAGAGTTGCGATAATTTTGGCCGCTGGAATAAGCAGCCGGATGAATACCGAGTTGCCGAAGGTGCTGCACGAGGTCTGCGGCAGAGAGATGCTTGCCTATGTGCTGGATGCCTGCCGAGAAATTGGAGTAGGTAAGATTTATGTCGTCATCGGCTACGGCTCAGAGCAGGTTCAGCAGCGATTCAGCGACTGCGACGATATTGTCTGGATCAGTCAGCAGCAGCAAAATGGCACCGCTCATGCGGTCCTTTGCTGCAAGGAACATCTGAAGGACTTCGACGGCCAAACGATGATATTGTGTGGTGACGGGCCTTTGATTCGCTCACAAGTACTTCAGACATTGGCAGATAAGTACGAAGCAGCTCAACCAGCAGTGGTTTTGGCTACAGCATTACTAAACGACCCGACTGGTTATGGAAGAATAATCAGA
>JASFHM010000045.1:0-7478 GCA_050123215.1 Phycisphaerales bacterium
GCCAAGATATTCTTTGTATCATATGAAAGAAGTAATAGATCATCATAATCCTTTTGTATTTCGTATAGAAGGCTTCCCCACAAAAGGGGGCGAAGCAAAATACAAAAACCGTTTGAGAGCCAAATTAAAAGAGCTAAATAAAAGATACCCGTCTTTTGGCAAAATTATTGCTCCGTTGGAACTTGACATTCAAGTTAGTCCCAAGAATGGTATTCTAGAAAAAGATCTCGACAATATCATTCTTCATGTAACAAACGCGTTTTCAGATGAATTATTAGAATCTGAATCGTATTTACGTGGATACCGAATTTATATGGTAAAGGAGCCAACAATATCATCTATCAATTCTTTGCGTTTTAAACTTTTGCCTATGTATGAAATTAATAAATTCCAAGAACAAATTAACCAAGTTTTAAATACTGGGATTAAATGGTTAGAAGATAATATTTGGTAATGGTTAAATAGGTCTAAGTAAAAACATTATCCCCATCACTAGAGGGAAACCTAATCGATTTGGATTCCTGCTTTCGCAGGAATGACAACCCCCTGTGGTACAGGGGACTAACAAAATAACCAAGTCGCCGCTACGGCGACTGCTAAACGGGGACGATAACCCGGCAATAGCCCCGTCGCAAGCAACGGGCTAAACGTTTTTCTTCATTTCATTTCCGGATGATAAAGCGTGGTGTTTTTTCTTATTTATTGGTAATCTGTGGGTTAGATTGGCAGGAAAAATGTACAGGTCAAGATTGGAGGTTTGACAATGATTGGTAAAGAGATACGAATAGAGCGAATTATTAACCGCAATACGGGCAGGTGTGTGATAGTGCCGATGGACCATGGTGTTACGGTCGGGCCGATTGCGGGGCTGATTGATATGCGCGAAGCGGTCAGTAAGATGGTGGCCGGGGGGGCAAATGCGGTGTTGATGCATAAAGGTGTGCCTCGTTTTTGTCACCGCGGTGAAGGTAAAGATGTCGGGCTGATAATTCATCTTTCGGCGGGGACTGTTATGAGTCCCGACCCGAATGCAAAGGAACTGGTCTGCACGGTCGAAGAGGCGTTGAAAATCGGGGCGGATGGCGTTTCGATTCATATCAATCTCGGCGCGGAGACGGATAAGGAGATGTTAAGACAGTTGGGTGAAGTGGGGCGGCATTGCGATGAATGGCAGATGCCGCTGTTGGCGATGATGTATACGCGCGGGCCGAAGATTAAGAACGAATATGACGTGAAGAATATCAAGCACGCAGCGCGGGTTGCGGCGGAATTAGGCGCGGATATTGTGAAGGTCTCTTATACGGGAAGCGTCGAGAGTTTTACGGAAGTTACGCAGGGTTGTCATCTGCCGGTTGTTATAGCAGGCGGAGAAAAAAACGAGAGTGACGAAGAAACGTTCCAGATGGTCAGCGACGCGCTTAAGGCAGGTGCTGCGGGGGTGTCGATTGGTCGAAACGCATTTCAACATGAAAAGCCGACCAAGATGATTGAGGCGCTTAGCAAGATGGTGCACGAAAACGCGAGCGTCGAAAAGGCAATTGAGACGATTAAAAGCTGAAGGTAATTGCCCCAGCCACAGGAGTTGGAGCTAATCAAGTTTAAGAGAGTCGCCGCATCGGCGACAGTTAAACTCTGAACAGCGTTTTTTCCTTGCCTTTGGGGGGATTTTATGTAGATTGTTAGGCTTTGGAGATTTCGAAGGAGGTCAAGACAATGATAGGCAAGAAGATACGAATGGAGCGGATAATCGACCGTGACAGCGGCAGGTGTGTAATTGTGCCGATGGACCACGGTGTTACGGTCGGGCCGATAGCTGGGTTGGAGGATATGCGCGAGACGGTTACCAAGGTCGTTAACGGTGGAGCTAACGCAATTTTAATGCATAAAGGTATAGTACGTGTCGGCCATAGGGGAAGCGGCAAAGACATCGGGCTGATTGTGCATTTGTCAGGTGGGACAGCTCTTAGTCCCGACCCGAACGCGAAAGAGCTGGTCTGCACGGTTGAAGAGGCAATAAAGCTCGGGGCCGATGCGGTCTCTATCCATATCAACCTCGGGGCTGAGACTGATAAGGAGATGCTGCGGCAATTAGGTCAGGTTGGTGAGAGATGTATGGAATGGCAGATACCGCTGCTGGCGATGATGTATACGCGCGGTCCGAAGATTAAAAATGAATACGATTTGAAGAATACCAAGCACGCAGCGCGAGTCGGCGCGGAGCTGGGCGCGGATATTGTCAAGTGTGTATATACCGGAAGCATTGAGAGCTTTAAAGAGGTGGTGGAGGGCTGTCCTGTACCGGTGGTGATAGCCGGCGGTGAAAAGATGGGCAGCGATGAAGATATATTTAATATGGTCGATGGCGCGTTAAAGGCGGGGGCGGCAGGTCTATCAATCGGCAGGAATGCCTTTCAGCACGAGAAGCCCGAAAAAATAATAAGCGCACTTAGCAAAATGGTGCATGATAACTACACCGTCGAGCAGGCAACACAATTTCTAAAGAGTTAAACGGGTAGCGGTAATGAAGAGACTTTGGGTTAATGCGGTTCCATACGAAAAGGATGTTGTTATATCGGCTCTGGAAAGCGGGGCCGAGGTGGTGGTTTTGCCCGACGGCAAGAGCGCAACGGTAAGAGAGTTCGGTAAGATTTTGACTGTCGAAAAAGACGGTGACATCGAGCCGGGTATCGATGTTGAGTTTATAGATATCGCAGGCAAAGAGGACGAGGATAAAGCGGCGGCTGTGCCGGAGAGTAAAATCGTTGTGCTGCGGATGCTGGACTGGACGATTATTCCGATTGAGAATTTATTAGCGCGTCGAGGCGGTAATATCATCGTACAAGTCGAGACATCGGAGCAGGCCAAGCTGATGGTCGAGATTCTCGAAAAGGGCGTTGATGGTGTGTTGTTAAATTCCAAAGATGTCAACGAGATTAAAAAGACGGCGGACATCATTCGCGGCATAAGTGAAAAAGTCGAGCTTGTTACGGCTACGATAACGAGTACCAAACAGTTGGGGATGGGCGATAGGGCATGTCTTGATACGTGTACGCAAATGGGGCTCGGCGAAGGGATGTTGGTTGGTAATACGGCATCGGGATTTTTCCTGGTGCATTCGGAGTCGATTGATAATCCGTATGTCGCATCGCGGCCTTTCAGAGTAAACGCCGGTGCGGTACACGCTTATACGCTGACTTCGGGCGGTAAGACAAAATACCTTGCGGATTTGAAGTCGGGTGATGAGGTGCTACTGGTTAAAGCCGACGGTAAGAGTCAGGTGGCCTATCTCGGCAGAAACAAAATTGAAAAGCGACCAATGATTCTTATTGAAGCAGATGCTGACGGTAAACCCGTCAGCCTGGTTATGCAAAATGCCGAGACGATAAGACTGGTTGACCCGCAAGGCGAGGCGATTTCGATTACAAAACTAAAGGCCGGTGACAAGGTGCTGGCGTATATTCAAACGGGCGGGCGGCATTTCGGGATGCAGGTTGAAGAAACTTTGACCGAACGATAACAGAAGGAGTGTTCAGGGAGGATACAAATGGATAGCACGATGAATGACATCATCGCAATAATACTCGCGGCTGCTTTTGGCGCGGTCATCGGTATCGAGCGCGAATACAGGCGCAAGGCGGCGGGGCTTAGAACTAATGTGCTTATCTGCATAGGCGCTGCGGTATTTACTATCATATCAGCGAAGATGGGTGCTGCATATGAACAGTCGCAGAGCAGGATAGCGGCTCAGATAGTAACAGGTGTAGGCTTTCTCGGTGCAGGTGCAATTATACGTGACAGAGGTGGTATATTAGGACTGACTACCGCAGCGACGATTTGGCTGGTGGCCAGTATTGGTATGGCCTGTGGTGCGGGCTATTATAAGCTGGCTATCGGCACGACGGCTATCGCATTGGCGGTTCTGCTTGGACTTAGCAGGGTCGAGAAATGGATTCAGAAGACGTCAAAATATCCAACAATGGGATTATCTCAGCAAGACGAAAATTCGGATATTTTACCCGATTAGTCAAAAGCTGCGTCTGGCGGTTAGAACCGAAGCGAAGGCTATTGCGGCGGTTTCAATTCTGAGTATATTTTCATTCAGTCGAACTGTTTTTGCACCGTTGTCATTCAGCAACAGCTGTTCCTGCGGACTCATTCCGCCTTCGGGGCCTATGAAAGCAATCACATCGTTATCCGCTAATTCATAATCAATCAGTGATGCGGATTTTTCAGTTACTCTACCTGCGAAGATTTCTGCTTTGGGGTGATCGCCGGTTAGTTTTTCGATTGCTTCGGTTAGTGTAAGCGGTGTGTCGATTTCGGGTAAGAATATTCTGTGGCATTGCTTGGCCGCGGCTATGGCCAGGTGGAGCCATCGCTGTTTTGCCTTTGGGTTTTTTGGTTGTTTTACGGTCCGCTCGAATATGACGGGTGTGATTCTATCAACGCCGAGTTCGGTACATTTTTTAATCATCAAATCGAGGCGCTCACCTTTTGGAATACTTGCGGCGATGATTATTCGCGGCCGATTTGGTTTGTCGATTGTCTGCAGTTGCTCGATTCGACAGATTACTTTTTTCGAGCTGGCTGACTCGATTCGTGCCTGGGCCAAAGTACCTTTGCCATCGAACAACTCGACTGTTTGATTTTCAGTATGCCGCATTACCGAAGCTATATGGTGAGCTTCTTCACCGGCAGCTTCTGTTATCGGCTCGGCTATCTTTTCGCAATAGAATCGATTTATGTGCATATAGCAAATGGTACTCGGGAGATTAGGGAATGTAAAAAGAAAAAGCCTCCTATTGCTAACCTTAAGAAGAGTTAGCTGAAGCGCTTTTTCAACAGAACAACGCTAACGAGCGACCGATTGGTCTTAGTAGGCGTACGGAAAGATAGAATGCGGCATCGATGCAGGCTGGCCGGTACCAGCGAGGACAGCCAGGACTATAAACAGCGCTACAAGAGCACAGGCGGTAAGCAAAACCCAAAAATTTGTGCTGTGAATCATGTGGTTGAGGTTCAGGGCCACCTGGCTTCGGTTCGGCATGTGGATGTGTTCGTGGAACCATGTTTTTATCGGATGGATGGACATTTTTCATATCCTCCAAAGATACTCATTTCTATTTCTATTTAAAGTATACGATGGAAATGCGGCTAAGGTTTGGTTTTCGGGAAATTACTGGTTCAAGACCAGATTTTTGCGAGTGTCTCCCTGATTATATCCGCACTTTTTTGCAAGGCGGACTGCTCATTTTCGGGCAGTTCGGTTGTGACTATTTTTTCCACCCCGTCTCTTGCGATAACACAGGGTATGGAGAGGCAGATATTATCAATATCGTATTCGCCGTTCAAGAGGGTCGAGACTGTCAGGACGCCGTGTTCATTTCTAAGCACGGCCTGTGATATCCTCAGCAGAGACAGTCCTATGCCGTAGTATGTTGAACCTTTGTAGTCGATTATGTGATATGCCGAGTCACGAACGGCCTGGGCGATTCGCTCATGGTGTTCTTTATAGTCGCACTTATTGCAGATTTGACAGTACTTGCGGACAGGTATCCCTGCGATGTGGGTCATCGACCAGGCTGCTACTTCACTGTCGCCATGCTCACCGATTATGTAGGCGTGGACGTTATGAGCATCGACGCCGCAGTGCTGGCTTATGAGATATCTGAATCGCGCGCTGTCAAGCACCGTGCCGGAACCTATGACGCGGGACTTCGGCCAGCCGAGGTACTGCACGGCAAGCTGGGTCAGGGCATCGACGGGATTCGTGACCATAATAAGAACGGCATGGCTGTTTACTTTTTTGATTTCGTCGCAGATTTGCTGAATGACCTTGACGTTGCTGCGAATAAGGTCGAGGCGAGTTTGTCCGCTCTGTTGCTTGGCACCGGCGGTTACAACGATAAGGTCGGCATCGGCGCATTCGCTATAATCGCCTGCGACAATCTCAACCGGTGGTATGAAGGGCAGGCCGTGTGCAAGATCGAGCGCTTCGCCTTTAGCACGGTTCTGGTCTTTATCAATCAGGACAATCCGACCGGCTAAGCCGCTGGGCAGAAGAGCATAAATATAGGCGGTTCCGACTGAGCCAGCCCCTATAACTACAACTTTTCTTTCTTTTGCGGGCATTGTTAGTTTCACTTTCCATTGTGTTTTTTGGAATCGAGAAACGACTGGAGGATTTCAGCGGCGGCAACGGCGTCGAGCGGCTTTTTCTTTTTGGAGCCTTTAATTTCAGCAGCAGCGAATTTCTCCCGGGCGGCGAATGAGCTTAATCTTTCATCACAAAAATGAAGCGGGATGTCGAGTTGTTTTTTGAGCTGGTCGGTGAAGTTTTCTGTGGTTTTGGCCTGGGGACCTTTTGTGCCGTCCATATTGAGCGGCAGGCCCACGACTACGGCTTCGATTTTTTCGGTTTCTATTGTTTTGAGAATTTGACTGATGAGGTTCTTATTAGTTTCAAGCACGGCCAGCGGCGAGCAGATAGTTTCATCCGGGTCGCAGAGGGCCAAACCGGTGCGTTTTTGGCCGTAATCGATAGCGAGATACTTCATAATTTACAGGGTTCAGGGTATAGTATCACAGGAATTTATCTTCAGTGTGTTTCTCAATCCATTTGAGCAGCTCCTTGAGCCGCTGAGCTTCGTCTATAGGACAAATCAAGGTGGCGTCGTTGCTATGGGCAATGACCATATTTTTTAAGCCGATACCGGCTATGAGGTGGTTGTTTTCCTCGGTGACGATAATATTGTTTTTGCAGTCGAGTAGCTCGCTGTGACCTGCTACGACGATGTTATTGTCCTTGTCGGAGCTGATGATATCGGCAAGAGCGGCGAATGAACCCAAATCGAGCCAGCGGCAATCCAAAATAATGGCGTGAACATTTTCGGTTTTTTCCATGACGGCAAAGTCAATACTGATTTTGGGCAGTTTCGGAAACCATTCATTAAGGACGGCATTCTGATTGGGGCTGTCCCAGGCGGCTTTGATTCGGTGCAAGGGCTTAGTTGATTCGGGCAGAAATTTTTCGAGGTTTGCAAGAATGGTTCGTGCCTTCCAGACGAACATGCCGGAGTTCCACAAGTAGTTGCCGTTATCTAAATACTGCTGGGCGGTCTGCTGGTCGGGTTTTTCTTTGAATGCTTCAACTGTGCAGATTTGATTTTTGCAGTCGGCTGAAGTCTGGGGCGAAGTACACTTGACGTATCCGAGCTGAGTACTTGGGAAGGTCGGCTTGATTCCGAAAGTAACAAGGCAATCAGGATTTTTATTGACATAGGTTAGAGCATCTTTCATAGCCTGCTGAAATACTTCGGCTGGTTCGATTATCTGGTCGGCGGTGACGACAGCCATAGTGGCATCGGAGTTATATTTGGTGAGAATGCTCGCAGCCAGACCGATGGCGCCGGCGGTGTCCCTTACCGTCGGTTCGGGTATGACGTTTTGTGGCATTATGAAGGAGCAGGTCTCTCTGA
>JASFHM010000046.1:0-7477 GCA_050123215.1 Phycisphaerales bacterium
CATAGTCAGGTCATAGGTCGTCCCAACTGACGCCGGGTTGATAGACACCGCAGCGAGCGCCCACTGGCCTGAGCTGGCGGTTGACCAGCTCATAGTAACCGAGCTGCCACTTGCTTCTTCGGTGCTGGCCGCACCACGTGTATTGGCAGCAGTGTCGCTCCACAGCTCAGTCTGACTAGCATCCACAGTCGCAGCTTGAACAGGACTTGAGCCACCAAGAAACAGACTGTCAAATACAAGCTCATCACCGTCAAGCCCCGTTAAAGTAACACTTTGGGTACTGCTATTACCGGTTGCGCTGTTAGAGGTTCCAAGAGGTGTTGCCTGATCAACTCCGGCAAAGTTAGCTGCGCCGGCCACGATACCGTAATTTACACTGCCATCAAAGGTAACTGTCACCGTTCCACTCTCCCCGTTCGGTGGATCAAGCAAACTCCATATCGAGGATTTGCGGCCCGATGAATTCTCTGCTGTTTCAACCTCTGTAAGGGATAATGGGGTCGTATCGTAAGTAAAAGTAACAGATGATATGGACCGTGCAGTGTTAAAACTGTTCCAGGAGACACCGACCAGCATCAGCCGGTTTGTTCCTGTGCCGGTCGTATGAGTAATATTGATACTGCTCACATCGTCTGCTGTATTACTGGAAACCGAACCGTCCAGGGTAATACCTGTTGTTGTGCTTTCCACAAAATGGGCAATGACAGACTGGTTGGCATCCATCGTGACCGTGGTCTCGGCCGAACAGGGGTCATTCACGTCACCTTCCCAGTAATTGAACACATAGCCGGGATTGGCAACGGCACTTATCTCAACGATATCATTCTCCAGATAGCTATGCACTCCAACATTCGGGTCAGTTATACCGCCATCGTTCGGGTCCACCGCCATCGCCAAGTTATAAGTTGGCAACTCTATGAAGTGTGCCGTGACAACCTGGTTGGTATCCATTGTAACAGTGGTGCTTGCCGAATAGGGGTCATTCACATCGCCTTCCCAGTAATCGAATGCATAGCCGTAGTTGGCAGCGGCATTTATATCAACGACACTATCTGCCGGGTAGTTGTGCACTCCAACATTCGGATTAGTCGTACCGCCGCCGTTCGGGTCAACCGCTATCGTTAACTCATAGGTAGGCCCGGTATACTCAGCTTTGAAGGTGGCGACCGAAGCCGCCCAGTAAGGCTCGTTGGTGTAAGTCTTGGCTGCGGTGAATTCTCCCGTGGCCGATACCATCTTGTAGCCCATCGATACTCGCCACTCGTACGAAGCGCCGGAGGTTTTAATTGTCGGACCATCTATAAAATCATTTAACCAGGTACCGGCACCTGCATCTCCGGAAGAATCTTCAGTACCAATCATACCAATAATAAGTTCGTTTGCCTGAGAGGTCGTGCCGGTTGGCCCAACAGTAGGATTATTACCTTGCTCTGTGGTGCTTGAGCCTGTCGGATTTTCAAGGGCCTGGTCAAGAACATCGACGTCTAACAAACCGCTGAATTCGCCGGCCACCGCCACCCTGCTCTGGACTGAAGAAGTGGTAATAGTAATATTATCGCCATTGACTAAGGCATCATCAATATGGGCATAAAAGATGTACGAACGCCCATGCTGATAAGTGATGGCATGTATCGCTTCGCTGTAGGTGTTGCCCGCATCATCTGTAACGACGGGCGGATCGTAAGTTGCAGCTCCGCGTGAGGCAAATCCGACAATGATGGTGTTACCGGCGGCCACACCTGCTGAACCTACGGGGATATTTAAGGTTGTGCCGGAATCGTTGTCATAGACCGAGCCGACATCACCAATATAGATTATCACAGCATCTTCGGCAGTTGCCGATTGAACCATCACCACTGAGAAAAACAGTAATAACAGCAGCACAGTTATGGTTGTTGATTTGGTGTTTAACCAGGAACTTTTCTGATTTTGTGTTAGACAGTTCATAATCATCACCCTCAAGAATTTTTATATTGGTCCACAAAGTGTTTTATGCAGGTTTACAAAAAAGGATTGGTGCTTACTTGAGACTTTCATCACCTTTTTCTTAAAAAATGTTTTGTTATGGCAGACTTCAGACCCTTCCAGTCTTTCCGATAGCGCAATAAGACTGTCACTCGCAATTTTCGTACAGGGATATACTATTATCCTCTTTATACCGGCTCTTTCCATAGGATAGTAAAAAAGCCTCCCTCCTTGTCCAGCCGGGCTATTTTACCCACATTGTCAGCGAAATGTCAAGGAATTCTCGTTGATTATTCTGATATATCGAGCCAATACCAATCACCCATGCAGGGTCTTTGTGATAATTTTCTTCATGTCTATTATTCACAAGTATTTATAAAAAACGACAATTGTTTTCAGCGTGCAATTTTTATTGTTACACTGTCGCGATTCTTGCTACGCTCCGGTAATTCCGGCCGAGCAGTGATTATAAGCTCAAATTCAGGATGTTTTTCAGAATTTTGTCTAAGCTGGTGGACAAAGCAGATTCCTGATTTTCAATAGCTTATTGATTTGAACTAAGGGGGACGTGTCCCCTGGGGACAGTTTTAATTTACAACTGGCTACTGAATTGAACCGTTGGTAGTGTCTCGCTTACAGCTTTACCTTGATTCCACCGGCGCGGTATTCAGCGACGAAGTTTCTTATATCCTCAATGAGAACCTGAAGCTGCTCGGTGTTTTCAACCAGGTTTTCATAAAGCCGGGCATCGTTTACCAGCATACCTGCTGTTCCATCACCGGCATTTATCTTTTCAATTAGCAGCCTTAACTCAGCGACCGTTTTAGCCAACTCTTCACCTGTTTCAGTACCGGCAACAGAAAATTTCTGGAAATCCTCCAAGGCATCGGCGGCGTGTTCGGAAGCGTCGGTAAGGTTGGCAAGCATTTTCTTTATGTTTTCTTTGTTCTGCTTATCACCGATTATTTCGTTGGTGTTATTAATGAGGGTTGAGAGGTCGTCGGCAAGTTTATCCAGCTTCCTCTGGCTTTCGAGCGGGAAAAATTCGTTGGCTACACCTGTTGAGCCCTGCACCCTTATTTTATCGCAAAGATACACAGATTTGGGATGGTTAGGGTCAAGTGGAACAAGGTCTTTATTCGGATTAATCTGTATATCGATGTAGCTGCTGCCTAAGCCACGCGTTATTACTTTGATATCCGCATTCGATGGGATGGTTTTATATTTTCTTTCGATACCAAGGACACACATGGTCTGATGATATGTTTTTTTATTCTCTTTGTCATAGCGTGGCTCGGGAGGCATAATATCCGTGACGCGGCCAACCTGATAACCACAGAACTGTACGGGAGTGTCTTCCTGTACACCCTGGGCAGAAGGGAACTGAACAAAAACCTGATAAGATCGCACCGTTGTTACAGCTCCCGGCAGGTCATTAAACATAAATATCAGCCATACCAACGCGCAAAGCGCGATGAAGACAAATATACCTACAGTGATATTTCGACGTCGTTGTGTAGTTTCGTAGTCACTCACCTTCGGACCCTTTCCAACTCGTTCTGCCCTGTAAAAACAACTCTCTTATGGCCCGCAGTGGATAACCGCTCTGATTGAGCTTTTTTATGAGCTTGATTCGGTCAATAGCCTTGCCGTCAAAGAGTCTTCTTCCTGTGTCGGTCTGCTCAGTAGGCTCCAGCAAGCCAATCATGATATAATATTGCAAAGATTGCTTCGAAACGCCAGCCTTTTTTGCGGCCGGTCCTATTGCAAACAGCTGTTTTTGTTCTTTAGCAGCCAGGTTCTAATCCCTAAAACTATTGAAAATTTAACGTGCCTTTCCGGCTGCGGCTTTGGCAAGATTGACAAAGGAATCGGCAATCTGCTGAAGCTTCAACCTTTTGGCCGCTGACCCGGAGTTTTTGGCCCCAGCTATGTTCATCCACCAGTTATAGCGAAAAGTTACCACATAATCAAACTCTGCTGGGATATCCTTCCGATTCAGCCGAAAGGCTTCTTTTACAAGTCTTTTGAGCCGGTTTCGGACAACAGCCGAACCAACCGCTCTGGCAAGTGAGACGCCGAGACGCGAAAAGCCCAAATTATTGGGTGCAGCCGAGACTCTGAGAAGACCGTTAGTAACACAGGTCTTGTGAGTTATTACGGCTCTGAACTGTTGGTTAGTCCGCAATATTCGGCTTTTTGGAAACGAGAACAGCTTCACTTATACTTGCCCAATATTCATCATTATAGCTCCGCAGCTTAGCCGGTTGCCAAGGCTATCTCATCGGCCTGGCGTCGGCGGTGCAGCACTTCGGTGCTTATTTTGCGCATAGCTTTGCGGTAATCGAGCATTCCCACCAGCCGGTCGTCACTGTCAGAAGCAACCACGGCAAGGTTCTCCAAATCATATCTTCTCATATGCTCGAAGACCTCTTCGAGCAGCTGATTGGCGGTGGTTTTATCGAGAACCGGTTCAGCCACGTCACAAGCCAGCAGCCAACCAGCTACATCCTGATTGGCGAACATTTCCTTTATTCCGGCAATGGTGATGACGCCGACTATGCGATTATTACCGTCGATAACAGGATAATATAACAAATCGGTCCTGCTGAAAACCTCGAGGATTTGCTGCAACGGTATGTCCTGAGAGATGGTGGTCGGCTCGGTATCCATAACGTCTCTGACAGTGTAGGTTCTTATAAGGTCTTCCTCGGTGATGTTAAGGCCGACTTCGCCAGCCTTTTTGACACCGACTTTGACCATCATCGGCCCGAATATTTCCATTAGAAAAGTACCGGTCATAACGACCATGATAACCATATGGTTAAACTGTTCTTCAAATTGCTGGCTGGCCAGAATAGCCAGGCCGATTGCGACTCCGGCCTGAGGCAACAGGCAGATACCGAGGTATTTTCGAACCGCTGCAGCGGCGCCTGAGTATCGAGCGCCAAGCCAGCAGCCCAGGATTTTACCGGCGGCCCGGCATAACAGGTAAACCGCTATCATGGCCAACATCACAGCCGTTATATTTCCAAATTCCATATGAGCACCGGCCAGAACGAAGAACGCGGTGTATAACGGTGGAGAGAAACGCTCGATTAGGCTGAAGGTGCTCTTGCTCTGTCGAGGAGAGAGATTTGCTATCGTGATGCCGAAGGTCATAGCCGGCAGGATAGGGTCAATATCAGGAATAATCGATATGCCCACGACAATTAAAAGTGATGAGATGGAGAATTGAAGTATTTTATCGTCAGCACGGACGAATTTAAGAAGAAAATACAACAATACACCGGCCAGGAAGCCAAGCAGTATCGCACCGAGTATCTCACCGAGTAAAAGAGCTGTCGCGTTCAGAATAGACTCGTGACCGGTTCCAATAAGGGCCTTGGCACCGGTAGCGGCACCTCTGTAAAGTAAAAGAGCCAGCGCGTCATCGAGGGCAACTATTGCAAGAACAGCGGCTGTTAAAGGACCTCTGGTTTTGAATTCCCATAAGACATTCACGGTCGCAGCCGGTGCTGTCGCCGAAGCAATGGCACCGAGAACAAGGCCCATCGCAATAGCCGGTCTGACCTGACCGTAAATCAGCCATCCAAGACATGCAGTGCCGATAGCTACGAAGAAAAAAGCCCCGAGTCCCTGAGAAAACAAAATTGTGAAGAATTGTCTGCCGTATTTCCTGAAGACATCGCCGCGAAGCTCGCTGCCTATCATAAATCCTATGATACCCAGAGCGAACATTGTAAAAGGTCTTAACCGTTCAATCTGGCCGGCTGATATTACACCGAAGACATCCTGGCCAAGAAGTATGCCGATAACTATACAGCCAACCACCTGAGGGATATGCAATCTCTGAAAAAGACGAGCTCCGAATGTGCCGCCGAGAATGATAATCCCGAAAAGCAACACCGGATTCAGATGTCCGAAACCTTCGCTTGCTGAGCTTAAAAGGATTTCTGCCATAACGAGTTCTTAAAATGCAAAGCTGCTGCCTGAGCTTAAGCAGTCTCGATACGGCCTATGGTATCAGCCTTTTGCTGCCGTGACAAGACCTCGGCGCTTAACGCACGTCGAACAGCCTGAAGGTCCAGAACTCCGACAAAGATGTTCTCCTGCTGCGAAGAAACCACCGGAATGTGCTGCAGATAGAGTTTCCGCGCTGTGGCCAGGGCATCGGCCAACGGTATCTGGGGCGTTATTTTGGTAACGACATCTTCTGCCAAATCCAAGGCTACCAACCATTGATTGAGCTGATGGGTATTAAACGTGTTTCTTATTCCGTCAAGAGTAACGACGCCGATGAGCTTTTTGTCGTTGTCCACTACAGGATAGAAAAAGTAATTGGTATCACTGACTATTTTGATAAGCTCATTAAGCTCCATACCCGCGGAAATAACCGGCACCTTAATATCCATGACATCAGAGACTTTGTAGGTCTCAATAAGGTCGTCTTCGGTTATGTTCGCACCTGCTTCGCCGGCTTTGGATATGGCGTATTTGGTGCCGATAGGCCCGATTATCTCAAAGACAATAGTCGTAGCTGCAATGGTATTGATTAGCATAATCGCCACGTCCTTGCCCGACTCGCCCAGCTCACCGAACTGACTGGAGGCCAAGACGGCTAATCCTATAGCCACGCCGGCCTGCGAGAGAATCCCCAAGCCGAGATAGTTGCGGATAATGCGGTCCATCCGGGATATGGTCGCCCCGAAGTAGGCTCCTCCGGCAAGGCCCACACTTCGGCATATTACGTACACCAAACCGATAAAGCCCATACTGGGCAGCAAATTGATTTGCAGACTGGCGCCGGCAAGGAAGAAAAAGATTATGTATACCGGCAGAGAAATGGATTCGATTGCCTGATAAGCCTTTTTGTTTGCCTGCGGAAACATATTCACGAAGGTCATGCCAAGGCTGAGATTCGCAAGGATTAATGACATCTTAAGGTAAGTCGCTATCCCCGTGCAAAGCAGAACAGCTCCAATCGATACCGCTAATATACTCTGCTGGACCGAGAGCATTCGCATTAAAAAGCCTGCAACGGCTCCTATGACACAGCCTAACAGAATCGAGCCTGTTATCTCCAGCACCGGCCCTTCGACAAGAGCGAAGAATGACAGTTGCTCACCGGTAAAGAGTAATTTAGAAAGCGCCATGGCAACGGCGAAAATAATTATTGCCAAGCCATCATCCAGACCAACAACAGCATAAAGGGCGTTGGTCAGGCGTCCTTTGGCTTTGCATTCCTGCAGTACTGCTACCGTTCCGGCCGGCGCCGATGCCGGAGCCAGGGCTCCGAATATCAAAGCCAGATACAATTTACGCGTCAGCAGATATATACCCAAAGCCACTACGATAAAGGCCCCTAAGGATTCCGTGATGGTAACCAGGCCGATACCATGGCCCATCTGCCGCAGGGTCTTTAGCTTCATTTCGCTGCCGATTATGAACGCTATGAGTGACAGGGCAAAGCCGGGAAAGACACTGAATTTGTCTATCAAATCGAGATTGA
>JASFHM010000047.1:0-7454 GCA_050123215.1 Phycisphaerales bacterium
ATCGAGATTGCCGCTTTTCTATTAGTCATCTCTCTTGGCCCGCAAAATTGTTATGGCCATAGTACCCCAGACACGTCTTTCCAGAACTCGAAACTTCCCATACTCCTGGAACAACTCAATCTGTTTTTCGGTTCTCACTACCACCAATCCATCATCGGACAACTGCTCAGCTAAAACATCCATCAATCCGGCCAAAGATGACCCCGGCCCAACGTCACGACTCTTCGCATAAGGCGGGTCAACAAACACAAGGTCATATTTGCCAATTTCAGCTTCAACTTTTGCTCCGACTTTAAAAGCATTTGCCTTTATAACTTTCGACTCTTTGACAAAGCCGCATTTTTCGATATTACGTTTAAGAACAGCTTCTATAGCAGCATCATTTTCAACAAATAACACGAATCGGGCGTCTCTGCTGAGCGATTCCAGACCCATCGAGCCAACACCGCTGAACAAATCCGCAACGACTCTACCCTCCGGCATATCATAGCTGTAAAGCACATTAAACAACGACTCTTTGACCCGGTCAACAATCGGTCGGGATACCTCACCTTTGGGACTAAGCAATTTAGTACCTCGCTTTGTGCCGGCTATTATTCTCATATCTCCAATATACCGCACCGCCCGACGCCGAGCGAGAAATTTGTTCAATACTCCCATACATGAAAAACACCTTGAAACACCATCTAAGAAGGTTATAATCCCAATCTGGAAGCGTTCGTCGGTTCAGAGGAACCACTACACATTAACTCTAATGAAAGGCACTTACAATGATAATGGCGAATATCGCTAATGTTTTTCCCGCAATTCTTATTACGATTATTTATTTGGCCATAATCATCTTCATCATTTCGTTAGCAGTTCGCTTAGTCCGGGCGGTTGAGGAGATCGCCAACAAAGCAGGTTCAGCCACCCGCATGTTGGAAGTGATAATTCAGAAAATAGACAATAACTCTTAACCAGCCGAACAAAAAAATTACCGCATAGTTCAAAGCAGCAAATTCTGCAACTGCACCGCGCACTGCCGGAACCGCTCAGCAGGTAACGTCACCGTCCGCCACTTCGGACTCCGCATTTGCATAAATCTCTTATAATCATCGAGGCCGACCGCAAAAAATGCGTACCTGTTATCACGATAGTCATAGACACTTCTGCCGTCAAAATCGACGTCGATATTAACAATACCGTACGCGAAGATAAAAAATGCGCGATGTCCCCTACCGAACACCTTCCGCCACTGGCTAAGCCCGTCAACATCTTCGGTCGAGACCCAGCACTCGAAACATGCTAACTTCTCGAAGCTGGTCCCCTTGAAGCTGCGACCTTTAACCTCAGCGATTATCACAGGCTGATTCGGAGGGTATAAAAGGAAGTCAAAACTTTTGAGCTTGATTTTATTAAACGCGGCCCGTTTGTTCTGGTCTATCGCGGTGTATCTGACTTTGTTGTCAATAAGCCAATTCTCAAACGCCCTTTCATAGCGATTGCTTGAAGAATTGGCCATTCTCTCCACCTCAAAGTGACTTGAAAAACTCTTCCACTCCTATCGTCTTCTGCTCACCAGTAGCCATATCTTTAACTACAAGTTGCTTATCGTTAATCTCATCACCGATTATTATGCAGCTTTTCACATTTTGCGCTGATGCTGCTTTTAGCTGTTTGCCGAGATTGCCTCCCTTATAGCTAAAATCAGCCGAAACACCTTTTCGACGAATAGACATCGTTATCTCTATCGCCTTCTGTTGAAACTTTTCGTCAACATAAGTTACAAAACACTCAACTCCTCCACCGTCAAGCTGCTTCTGCAGCAATCCTTTTTCTTCGAGTAGTATCCCCAACACACAATCTCCGATGCCGAACCCCGTCGCAGTTATCGCAGGGCCGCCGAACGTCTTTAGCAAATCATCGTACCTGCCGCCCCCGCCTATTGCTCTCAACTCTGCGGCCTTGTCATAAATCTCAAACACAACACCCGTATAGTATGCAAGTCCACGAACAATCCCTATATCGAACTGACAAAATTCAGCAACGCCCATCGATTCGAGCAGACCGAACAGCTGTTTCAACTGTGCCACTGAAGCCGTCAGTTTCGGATTGGCATTGACTGATGAAGATATTTCTTCCAGCGACTTAGCTGACATCACTTCGATAATCTTCGCCCGTTTGTCATCATCACTCACACAGCCAGCCAGTATTTCTTCGAACGCCTCAGTGGGAATCTTATTTCGCTTATCTAACACAGCATAAACCGCATCGAGTTGTTGCTCTTCAATGCCGACAGAAAGTAAAATCTCCGCCAGCATCTTCCTGCTCGATATTTTGACAACTATATCATTCGCAGTTAATCCAACTTCCTGCAGATAGTCCAGCGCACAGAATATCACTTCTGCATCAGCTAGCTCATCCTCGACACCTATGATGTCGATGTTCCACTGAAAGAACTCGCGCAGTCTCCCTCTTTGCGGACGCTCGGCCCGGCACAGTCTCGGCACGGAAAACCATTTTATAGGTTTTGGCAAAGAGCTTATTTTCTGATTGACCATCCTTGCTAGTGTCGGCGTTATCTCCGGCCGGATAGCCAGCTCACGCCCGCCGCGGTCGGTAAGATTAAAAAGTTGCTCTGCAATCTCATCACCGCTTTTAATCTGAAACATCTTCAGATATTCGAATATCGGCCCGTCGTATTCCTCGAAGCCGTTGCGCAGCGACACCCTCTTCCAGCCATCGATTATGAAATTACGTATCCGCATCTCGGCTGGATAAAAATCACGAGTGCCCTTTACCGGCTGTACCTTCATTATTTCTTCTTTCGCTTTCGGCTTTTATTTTTACGTTTTTCCGTCTTATTATTGTGGAATTTTATCTTCATATACTCTTCCATCTGCTTATCATTGGTAAAGTGCAGGTCATAATCATACTCGCCTTCGGTCAGGTCGCAGTCTTTTGTCCTGTAGCCGCGGCAGATGCGAGGCCGATTCTTATAAATGGCGCACTTGTGGTCTCCATTTGTCAGGTGTCTGCACTTGTTCTTGACATTGAGATACCAATCACCATCCTCGACGAATATGGTCACATCCTTATGGCATAGATACCACCTTATATCGTCGTAGTCTTTCCAGTCCTCAGGCGTATCTATCGGCAGGGCAAAATATCTGCAGCACAGCCCCGTGCACTTTCCACACAGGTCACTCTTCGTTTTAGCCATCCAAAAAACACTCCAAACACAACTATCAAAACAATCTCTACTCAACAGTCCGGCTACTTTAACTTCTAAAAACAGCACTTGTCAAGAACATACGCTAATTGACCCGCCCGCAAGTCACATTAGCGGCACAATCACAGCAGCCGGATGGTAAAGAGGTTTTTTCTTGACCCAAACGGCCGTATTGATTATTGATTAAAAGCTTAAAACAAAACGAATTATCACCTTTAAGAGTCAAAACTATGGCTTCAAAAACTGTAAAAATAGGATTGGTCGGTTTCGGCACCGTCGGAACCGGAGTAGCGAAGATTATTCTCGAAGATGCGGATTTAATCGAGGCCAAAACCGGCCTTCGCCTCAAACTGGCCTGCGTGGTCGATACCGACACCGAATCCCCGCGCCAGGTGACTTTACCCGAGGGAGTCCTTACCAACGACCTGAACCGGCTGTTGAATGATAAGTCCATTACCATCACTGTAGAGCTCATCGGAGGCACCGGTATCGCCAAAGAAATCCAGCTAAAGTTACTCGCCGCCGGCAAAGACGTAGTTACTGCTAACAAGGCCCTTTTAGCCGAGCATGGCAGTGAACTCTACAAAGCTGCTCACGACAACGGCCGATGCATCGCCTTCGAAGCCAGTTGCTGCGGCGGTATCCCAATAATCTCCGGCCTGCGAACCGGCCTGACCGCAAACAGAATCGACGCCATGTACGGCATAGTCAACGGAACCTGCAATTATATTCTCTCGAACATGGCGGCCAAAGACGAAGACTTCACCGACGCCCTCGCCCAGGCCAAGGCCAAAGGTTTTGCCGAGGCCGACCCGACCCTGGACATAAACGGCGGCGATAGCGCTCACAAGCTCACGATTCTGGCATCAATCGCTCTGGGTTACGGAATACAGCTCGAGGATGTTTATACCGAAGGCATCGAAGGTATATCGAAAGACGACCTGCGATTCGGCAGCGAGATGGGCTACACCCTAAAGCTGCTGGCCATAGCACATCGCGAAGACGGCGGCAAGGTTTCCCTGCGTGTGCATCCCTCGTTCATTCACAACGAGCACCCCCTCGCAAAAGTCAACGGCTCATTCAACGCCATAAGCATTTTCGGCAGCTCCATCGGCCAAGTTATGTATTATGGTCGAGGGGCGGGAATGATGCCCACCGCAAGTGCGGTCGTAGCCGATATTGTCGACGTTGCCCTGGGCAATTCAGCCAACTCATTCAGACATTTGCATCTTAAGCCGAGAAGCGAAACCGCTCCGCTTATTGAAAACATCGATAATACCATCAGTAGATTTTACATCCGCATAATGTGTAAGGACCAGCCCGGCGTTGTGGCTCAGTGGAGCAAAGTACTCGCAGACAATCAAATTAGTATTTCCGGCGCGCTACAGCATGAAGGCATCGGACCCGAAAATACCGTACCGGTCGTTATTACGACCCATCCTACCAGACAAAAAAACATAAGTGCTGCCATGACTGATATGGCAAAACTTGATTCAATCGGCGCAAAACCGGTATGTATAAGAATCGTTGACATCCCGGAGGACATAGATTGACTACCAAATACGCCATCATAATCCCCGATGGCGCCGCGGATGAGCCGCTCGAAGAGCTGGACAATCAAACGCCGCTGGCCGCCGCCGAGAAACCAAACCTCGATAAGGTAAGTTCGAGCGGCAGACAGGGCATGGTCAAAACCGTCCCCGACGGTCTCGAAGCCGGCAGTGACGTAGCTATGATGAGCCTGATTGGCTACGACCCGGCTCGTTATTATACCGGCCGGGCACCCATCGAAGCCGTTGCCCAAAATATTAACCTCGCCCCGACCGACTGGGTGTTCAGATGCAATCTTGTCACCACCGTCGACGATAAAATGTTCGACCACAGCGCCGGCCATATCTCAACCGAAGAAGCAACACTGCTCATTGGAGAACTCGACGAGCAGTTCGGCAACGAGCGAATCCAGTTTTATCCCGGTGTCAGCTATCGCCATCTTCTGGTCTTCAAAGACACCGACTTCGACGTTAAAACTTTTCCGCCACACGATAATATCGGTGTCAAGGTCGATAAAATCCTGCCTCGCGGAAAAGGCTCCGAAGTCCTGGTCAGCCTGATGACGCGCTCACAAAAACATTTCGCCGATCACGACGTAAACAAGGTAAAAATGGACCTCGGCGAAAATCAGGTCAGCTCAATCTGGCTGTGGGGCCAGGGACAAAAAGCACTAATGGAAAAATTCAGCAAGCGATTCGGTATCAAAGGCTGTGCCATAACCGCCGTTGATTTGGTCCGCGGACTGGCTAAGCTCATCGGCTTCGACCTCATCGAAGTACCCGGCGCGACAGGTTTTATCGATACCAACTTTAAGGGCAAGGCCGATGCTGCAATCGAAGCGCTCGAAAAATATGATTTAGTCTTCGTCCACATAGAAGCTCCCGACGAGGCAGGCCATCGCACAGACGCCAAAATGAAAGTAAAAGCCATCGAGCAGATAGATAAATACATCATCGGCCCGGTCCTCGAGGCCCTGCAGAAATACGACAGATGGCGAATACTGACTATGCCCGACCACCCCACTCCCGTAAGGACCGGCGCACACTCAGCCGAGCCGGTACCGTTCGCCATGGCCGGAACCGGCATATCGGGAGTCCTCGAGGCACCTTTTAACGAAGCTAACGCCGAAAAGTCCGGCCTGCGTATAGAAAAAGGCTGCGACCTCATGGAATACTTCTTGAAAATTTAGGCTTCAAATATTATAAATTCACGGCTCTGTCAGGATTATATTATGCCCATAATCGTTCAAAAATTCGGTGGAACCAGCGTAGCCGACGCGGCCAAAATCAAAAGAGCGGCCCAGCGCGTAATCAACGCCGCTGAACGTGGCTATAACGTCGTCGTAGTCGCCTCGGCCCGGGGCAAGCAGACCGACCAGCTCATAGCCGACGCGCTCGAATTGAATCCCAATCCCCCCGCTCGCGAGATGGACCAGCTCTTGCACACCGGGGAAATACAGACCGTTTCGCTCTTTGCCATGGCGCTCGAGGCTATGGGCTATGACGCGATTAGTTTCACGGGCGGTCAGATTAAGATGATAACCGACAGCGTCCACTCGAAGGCACGAATAAAGAGCATCGGAGCCAAACGAATCCGCGAAGAGCTCAATAAGAACAAAATCGTACTGGTCGCAGGCTTTCAGGGCATCGACGAAAACGGAAATATAACCACGCTCGGCCGAGGCGGCTCGGATACCAGCGCCGTCGCGCTGGCCGCAGCACTCGAAGCAGATGAATGCGAAATCTATACCGATGTGGACGGTATTTATACCACCGACCCGCGGATATTCGAAAACGCCGCCAAGATGCAGCAGATTAGTTATGACGAGATGCTCGAGTTGGCGAGTCTCGGCGCCGGCGTTATGCACAGCCGAGCCGTCGAGTTCGGAAAAAAGTACGATGTAAAAATCCATGTAAGAAGCAGTAGCGATGAAATCGATGGGACCTTAATAACGCACGGAGAAAAAAAGATGGAAGATGTAGTGGTTTCCGGGGCGACTATTCAAAAGAACATGGCCAAGCTTAGTCTGGTCGGAGTGGATAACAAGCCGGGCAACGCCGCCAAGATATTCTCGCACCTGGCCAAGGCCAGGGTCGTGATAAACGATATTGTGCAGACCGAAGTGAGCACCGAAAAAGCCAACGTCTCGTTCACTATAGTCGCAACAGACTTAAATGCAGCTAAAAAGGCTGTCGAAGAAATCAAAAGCGACGTCAACTGCGAAAGCGTATTCATTCGCGACGATATCGCCGAGGTATCGGCTGTCGGTATCGGAATGAGAACACACTACGGCGTGGCTGACAAAATGTTCAGCGCGCTGGCTGAAGCACAAGTCAATATCGACTCGATTACCACAAGCGAGATTCGTATCAGCTGTATCGTCGATGAACAACAGGCTGAAAAGGCACTTATAGCTATCTGCAAGGCGTTCGAGCTGGATAAACCCGCAGAAAAGAGAATATAAGCTGCTCTATAAACAGTGGCTCCGAAAGCAAAAAGTACCGCCTATGCCATGAGCAGAAAAAAACGAAACGTCGTTTTCGCGATAGTTTTGCTGCTTTTGGCGGTTATTATCGTTGCCGACCGTATCGGTTACACACGCCGTACTTCAACAGTATCAGACAGCTTACAAACATCCAAGGCTCTCGACCTTGAAAAATACCACGGAAAGACTTTCAAAGTTGTCAAG
>JASFHM010000048.1:0-7444 GCA_050123215.1 Phycisphaerales bacterium
TGTCGAGGCCAAGACGCTCGAAGAGAACATTAGCAGCTTCAGCGGTTTCGGCCAATGCGGCGGTGAAAAAATCGTCGAAGCCAGATTTGGCTTAAGACATTTCAACCTGGCGGACGAAGATTCAAAGATGGCCGCAACCGACGCTAAGATAATAGAAGACATGAGAAAACGCTGGGAATTGCTTAAAAACGATTAATTGGTTGTTTGCTGGAGGTAAAGTCAGGATGGCAATGAGTCGCGAAGAAATTTTCAGTCAGGTTCAGGAAGTTTTGGTTGACGCTCTTGGAGTTGACGACGACGAAGTTACGGGTCAGGCGACGCTGATGGGTGACCTCGGTGCCGAGAGTATAGATTTTCTCGATATCGTGTTCAGGCTGGAAAAAGCGTTCGGAATAAAAATTCCGCGTGAAGAGCTGTTTCCCGCCGAGAGCATGATGGGCAACGCCGAACTCGTCAGTGATGGCAAGCTCACAGAAAAAGGGTTGAAGGAATTGAGAGATAATATGCCGCATACGGACATGTCCGAATTCGAAAAGGACCCCGATATTAACAAGCTCGGCGATTTGTTTACTGTCGACTCGGTAGTAAATTTTGTTGATATGAAGCTCAACGCGGCGTAGTTGACGGTTTGATTTTAGTTCTTTTACGGCAGGATGGCGGCGGCTTTTCCTGCCGTTGCTTTAATGGTTGATTGATATGCGATGGATATGGATAGACAAGTTTATTGAGTTCGAGAGTGGCAAAAGGGCGGTCTCGGTTAAGAACGTGACCCAGGCCGAAGAGCATCTGCACGACCACTTCCCCGGTTTCCCTGTAATGCCGGAATGTCTGATGATTGAGGCGATGGCACAGACGGCCGGGATACTCGTCGGACAGGCGAGAGACTTCCGGGAGAAGGTCATACTGGCCAAGATTAATAAATGTGTATTCTTCCATTACGTCAGACCCGGTGACACACTAAAGCTCGAAGCCAAAATAGAATCCATCACCGACGAAGCTGCCAGCACCAGCGGAATTATAACTTGTGAAGATAAAACAATTGCCGAAATCAGTCTGATGTTCAGTCATATCGACCAGAACCTGGCGGGCAAAAAATTTCCCGAAGAAAATTTTGTCTTTACCGATACATTCCAGTCACTTCTACAGGGTATCGAAATTACGGAGAGCGATTAAGTGGCCCCGACTCGAACGGTGATAACCGGAATCGGCGCGATAAGCCCGCTGGGTAATACCAGCAAGCAGTTGTGGCAGGGCTTATGCGCCGGTACCTGCGGAATCGACAGAATCCGGGCGTTTGACCCAACTGGTTTTACCTGTCAAATCGCCGGCGAAGTAAAAGACTTCAAAATCCGCGATTGTATCCCCAGGAGTTTCCGCAAAAGCACCAAGCTGATGAGCCGTGACATCGAACTTTCAATCGCCGCCGCTAAAGAAGCAATCGAAGATGCAGGACTTGTTACAAAGGCTGCCGAGTCCGGCGAAATTAATATCGACCCGACACGAACCGCGATTATTCTCGGAGCGGGACTTATTAGTTGTGACCTTGTCGAATTAGCGCCCGCTGTTGCGGTAAGTATCACCGATGACAAATTCGATATTCACAAATGGGGCAAAGACGGCTTAGAAGCGGTAACGCCTTTATGGCTGCTAAAGTACCTGCCGAACATGCTTGCCTGCCACATAGGAATTATTCATGACATCCAGGGCCCCAGCAACAGCATCACCTGCGCCGAAGCAAGCGGAATACTCGCTATCAGTGAGGCACGTGACATTATCGCGCGAGGCGATAGTGACATCGCCTTAACCGGGGCCGCCGAAGCCAAGGTCAATCCGATTGTAATGATTCGGCAGATGCTTCTTAAAAGGGCAACTTCTGAAAACAATGACAGCCCGGCCGAAGCATGCAGGCCCTTCGACGCCGACGCAAAAGGCTCGGTATTCGGTGAAGCTGCAGGTATGGTCATAGTCGAAAATCTCGATAAAGCCAAAGCCAGAGGCGCAAAAATTTACGCTGAAATTATCGGTGTTGGTGAAAGCAACAATATAAACACAGCTTACGAACATCTCGAGCCCGATGGTAAAGGCATTGCCATAGCGATTGAAAAAGCCTTGGCCGAAGCACAAATTCAGCCGAAGGATTTGGATTTAATCATTCCGCACGGCACCGGCATACCGCAGGATGACCTGGCCGAAAGCAAAGCCATCGAATCCGTCCTTGGTGATGCAACCTCGAACATTCCCGTTTGGCCGACAAAAAGTATGCTGAGTAACACCGGCGCAACAGCGGGGGCCCTTGACGTGATCGCCGCCGTCTGCGCGATGAGAGACGGCAAAATCCCGGCTGCGAAAAATTGTAATAACAAAGCCGCCGGATGTAATTTGAATATCCCGAACCAACCGATTGAAAAGGAAATCAATTACGTGCTGTGCTGCAGCTATACATATGGCGGACAAACAGCGGCAATTGTTTTGAAGAAGTATTAAATATGAGTAAAAGAGTAGTCATAACAGGCATGGGCTTGGTTTGCCCAATGGGCCACGATGTAGAGACGGTTTGGCAGGGCATGCTTACGGGCGAGCATGGCTTTAACTATACAACTATCTTCGATGCATCGACATTTCCATCAACGTTCTGTGCCGAAGTCAAAAACTATGACCTGAGCAAATTCACAAAGAATCCCCAGCTACACAAAAACAGTAATCGCGGCAGCGGTTTTGTTATCGGCGCGACAGCCCAGGCCTGCAAACAGGCCAACATTGACATCGAAACAGATAAGCCCGCCGATGGCATCGACCGCAGCAGAATGGGCATCTATCTCGGCGCCGGCGAAGGTTCGGTCGATAACGACGTTTTCTTCGATGCGATTGTCAAAGGCTGGGACAATGAAAACCACCAGATGGACTGGAACAAATGGGCCGAAGTTGCCTTTGGTAAAATGAGCGCGATGCGGGAGCTTGAACAGGAGCCGAACATGCCTGCTGCCCATGTTGCTCTTCTGACCGGAGCGCGAGGTCCAACACGAAGCTGCCTTACCGCATGCGCTGCAAGCACCCAGGCCGCCGGTGAAGCAATGGAAATGATTCGCAAAGGCGCTGCCGATGTCATGCTCGCGGGCGGTGCCCATTCGATGATTCATCCATTGGGCATAACGGGTTTCTGCAGGCTGACCGCGCTTTCGACAAGAAACGACGATATAGAAACCGCCTCTAGACCATTCTCGCAAAGTCGCGATGGCTTTGTGATCGGCGAAGGTGCTGCGATACTGATTTTGGAGTCACTGGACCATGCTAAAAAACGCGGTGCCGAAATACTCGCCGAGTTAATCGGCTACGGCAGCAGCTCCGACGCCTTCAGAGTCACCGATATGCACGAAGAAGCCCGTGGTGCCGCCCAGGCCCTCGAAGCTGCAATTAAAGACGCTGGCATAAATTGTACCGATGTGAACTATATCAGTACACACGGCACCAGTACCGCCGAGAATGATTCGGTCGAAACTCTTGCGCTGAAGAAGGTTTTCAAAGATAAGGCCAAGAGCACACCCGCAAGTTCCGTAAAGAGTATGATGGGCCATCTCATTGGCGCAACCGGCGCCGCAGAATTAATTACCTGCGTGCTGGCGATTCGTGATAATATATTACCACCGACGATGAACCTTAACGACCCCGACCCGCAGCTCGATTTGGATTACGTCCCGAATAAGTCGAGAAAAGCGCAGGTCAATATCGCCGTGAACGAATCGTTCGGATTCGGCGGCCAGAATAACGTTGTCATCGTCAAGAGATACGAGCCATGATTGATATTAAACTCATAAGAGAAAATCCCGAAAAATACAAAAAGGCCGCCGACGATAAGAAAATCGAAGTGGACATCGACAGACTGCTTCAATTGGATGATTCGATCAAGCTACTCAAGCAATCACTTCAGGATATAGCCACTTATAAAAATGAACGCAGCAAGTTGATAGCAGGACTGAAGGATTCCGAAAAAAAGGAAATATTATCTGCGCTCGCAGAAAATAAGGTTCGAGAGTCTGAACACAAGGAAAAGCTAAAACAACTTCAACCGGAATTCGATGTGTTAATGCAGCAGGTTGCTCAACCGGCCGATGATGATGTGCCGCTTGGCAAAGACGATACCGAAAACGTCGAGATTAGAAAAGAAGGTAAAGTGTGCCAGTTCGATTTCGAGCCTAAGGACCATGTCGAGTTAGGCTTGGCGCTCGGGATAATCGATATCGAACGAGGCGTCAAGTTAGCGGGCACGCGAAATTATTTTCTAAAAGGCGACGGCGCACTTTTGCACTGGGCTATTCTGCGCTTTGCTATGGACTTCATGGTCGAGCGAGGTTATGAGCCAATGTCGGTTCCGCTTCTAATGCGCGATGAAGCTATGCGCGGAACCGGTTATTACCCCGGCTCCGAAGAGCAGACCTATCAGATGGAAAAGGACCAGCTCAGCCTTGCCGGGACCGCCGAAGTGCCTCTTACCGCTTTTCATATGGACGAAATTCTCAAAGCTGATGAGTTGCCCAAAAAATTCGTCGCAATGTCGAGCTGTTTCCGCCGTGAGGCAGGCGCAGCCGGCAAAGACACATACGGCCTGTACCGAATCCATCAGTTCGATAAGGTCGAGCAGGTCATAGTCTGTGAAAACAGTATCGAGCAGAGCAATAAATTCCATCAGGAGATTTTATCAAACGCCGAAGGCGTAATGCGAGCCCTTGGACTACCGTATCGGGTTGTCAATGTCTGCACCGGTGATTTAGGCAGGGGCCAGGCAAAGAAATTCGACATCGAAGCATGGATGCCATCGCGTGAAAATTACTGCGAAACCCACAGCGCAAGTAAATTCTATGACTTCCAGGCACGCAGAATGAACCTTCGCTACAAAGACCCCCAAACGAAAAAGAACATCTTCTGCCATACGCTGAACAACACCGTCATCGCAAGCCCGAGAATTTTTATTCCGCTTCTCGAATTGTACCAGAACAAAGACGGCTCGGTGACAATACCAGAAGTTCTGCGACCTTATATGCAGAACAGAGAAAAAATCGCAGCATGTGAATGATAACTGAATCAAAGGGAGGCAGAACAGATGACAAGAGAAGAAATCCTCGAATTCATTAAGGCCAGTCCGGTCTTTGCATTAGCCACCGCAACGGATAATAAGCCTTACGTGCGAATGATGATGCTTTACCGCGCCGATGATGATGGCATATTGTTCACTACCGGTGAAAACAAAGATGTGCACACCCAGCTTCAGGCCAATCCGCAGGTCCAGATGTGTTTTTATAGTCCTGAGAAAGGTCTGCAGGTTCGTGTCGATGGGACAGTCGAGGTGCTTGAAGATTTGGAATTAAAAAAGCAGGTTGTTAAAGACTATCCATTCTTAAAGGAATGGGTCGACAACGAAGGTTATGAAGTGCTTGTAATTTATAGTCTAAAGAACGGCAAGGCAGCAACCTGGACGATGGAAACAAACTTCAAACCCAAAGAGTACATCCAACTATAAATCCGTTCAGCGAATTTTTGCCAGAACCTTTTCGTAATCGGCAACGACGAACTTTTTGCCCTTTGTTATTACCTTATGTCCCTCGGCCCGTAGTTTACGTTTGAGATTTTGTACTCCGCCGGGATATTTCGGATTAAGCTCACCGCCGCTCTTTAGTGTTCGCCAGTAGGGCGTAATTCTTTTTTTGCCTGCTTCGGCATCTTCTTCGGCTGCGTTGGCGGCAATCCACGCGAATATCCCCGTGGTAATGGGACAGCCGATGGTCGCCTTGTGTCTTTTTGCTAAGAGCTGCCGGATTTCATTTATTGTGATAAGCTTGCCTTTGGGAACCTTTTTCATTATCGCATCTACTTCAATCGGTGCCGGTATCACGACCGTGCCCGTACCCCAGCGGTTACTCATCCTGCCGGTAATCTTTTGCACCTTGGGCAGGTCCTTGCTGTCGGCGAGTTTCTCTTTCCACGATTTTGTTTTTGCCATAACCAGGTCTCCGAAGAATTCGTTCTGCATAATGATTTTAGCAGGTAAAGTCTGGCTCCGGAAATTCTAACTATCTCTGCCGCACCTGTCGAGCCGCGGGATGGATGTATTTGACATAAAAAGCAAAAAATGATAGCATTCGGGGCCTTGCGCCGGATGAAGAATACCGACTCATAGAGGAAAGTTAGGGCAATGCTAATAGAGCGGTATTATTGCCGGTTAGGCGCAGGCAGCAAAGTAGACCCTACATATCATTGACCGGAGCAGACTTATGAATACTGTAAATCTTCTTGCCACCGGCAACCTCGGCGGTGAATTCATTCCCAAAGAGTATCTGCCTGAAGGAAAAGACCAGTGGTATCTCCGAAACAGGCAGTTCACAAAATCGTCACAGCCCTGGCGGCATCTGGAAACTCACGAAATCGAATTGCTCGTCAAAAACGGCAACTACTGCGAGAACTGGGACAAGATATTCGTTACCGATGAATTCGACAGCGGCCAATTGAGAAACAACGAATTTTTCGGATTCATTCGCATAGGCCGATGCAAAGAAGCGGTGCTCGAACATCACGACCTTCAGCTTCCGGTTGGTATCACCAACAGCCGAATAGTTGCTTGTGATATTGGCGATGGTGTTGCGATTCATGATGTTCGTTATCTTGCCCATTACATCATCGGCGATCGTTGTATTCTTGCCAACATCGATGAGATGCACACAACCAACCACGCCAAATTCGGAAATGGAATCATCAAGGATGGTGAGCCGGAAGAAGTTCGGGTAACACTCGATTTGATGAACGAGACAGGCTCACGCGCGGTCTTGCCTTTCGATGGTATGATACCCGCTGATGCTTATATCTGGGCAAAGTATCGTGACGACACCGCTCTGCAGGAAAAGCTCAAAGAAATCACCCAGAACAGCTTCGATTCGAGACGTGGATATTACAGTACTGTCGGCGACCAGTGTGTAATAAAAAACAGCCGCATTCTCAAAGATGTCAAAGTGGGCTCGCACTGCTACATCAAAGGCGCCAACAAACTCAAGAACCTTACAATCAAATCATCTGAAGATGAACCCGTACAAATAGGAGAAGGCGTTGAGCTGGTTAACGGCATCATCGGATTTGGCTGCCATATTTTCTATGGCTGCAAGGCGGTGCGATTCATCCTCGGCCGAAATTCGAATCTCAAATACGGAGCAAGACTTATCAACTCGTTCCTGGGGGATAACTCGACGATTTCTTGCTGCGAAGTTTTGCATAATCTTATATTCCCCGCGCACGAACAACATCATAACAACTCGTTTTTGATAGCATCGGTAGTACTCGGCCAAAGCAATATTGCCGCCGGTGCAACAGTCGGCTCGAACCATAACAGCAGGGCCAACGATAATGAAATCCAGGCCGGCCGAGGCTTTTGGCCGGGCTTGTGCGTCAGCCTTAAGCATTCGTG
>JASFHM010000049.1:0-7439 GCA_050123215.1 Phycisphaerales bacterium
AAAATCTCAATTCCACAGTCTGTCGACAAAATCCTGGCCTGGCCGATATTGCTTGGGCGCAAAATATGGTACGGATACAGCTTTCGGCGGATACCGCTTAGGAATCTCGATATGTACGCAATCGTTGATTCAAAACACTTTCATAGTCTGAGCCAATATACGTGGTTTGCGAAGGAGAATGCGGGGACTTATATGGTGGTTCGTTTTACGCCTGCGAAGAGCTGTCGTGTGCCGGTCTATATGCACAGGCAGATAATGTTTGGTCTAAATCCGAAATCCGAAAATCGAAATACGAATGGTGAAGATGCGAAATCCGAAATTCGAAATACGAAATTACTTGTGGACCATAAGAACAGGAATGGGCGGGACAATCGGAAGGCGAACCTTCGGCTTGCAACTTCGTCGCAGAATAATATGAACCGCAGCGGGCGCAAGGGGACGAGCTCGAAGTATAAGGGTGTGTCGTGGAGCCGTAAAAGTAACTACTGGCGTGCGATGGTTCACGTGAATGGGAAATGTCATTACCTCGGGCGATTCGAGGATGAGGAAGAGGCGGCGAAGGCGTATGATGCGGCGGCGCGGAAGTACCAGGGCGAGTTCGCGTATCAGAATTTTCCGAAGGAGGGGAAACAGAAAGGATTGAAATTCGTACTGCGTCGTGCTTATCGCGTATTGCGTGAAAAAGCCGTGTAATCCGCAGTTTAGGAAATTGTCGTTTTTAGTGCTTTGAATTTGTTTAGGATTTAGAGCTTAGGATTTAGGATTTGCGAAATTTGAACTAATGAGTCGGGACTGGCGTAGAAGTGGAAAAATGTGTATAATACGCGGGTTAGTTTTAGATAAGTGGGGTTGTAATTGTGAATAGAGTGATTTCCATTTTGCTAATTGTCGGTGTGTTTTGTGGTTATGGCGTGGCCGCGGATGCTAACGGGCCTGATGATGTTAATGGGCCTACGGTGGTGCTGTTCAGCGAGGGCGGGGAGTATCCGGAGAATACGCTGGCTGATTTTATGTACTTCGTGCCTTTGATTTCGCCGGTGCCGGTCTCTGAGATTATCAGCGCGGACAATGGGCAGAAGGGGCATCTTATTTCGTACGGGTTCAGTAAGACAAAGAGTAAATTTCATGTCTCCTGCGAGTTCAGGATGAAAGGGTCGGGCTTTTTTATGAACCAGTTCGACCATGATGCGATGATTGAATGGAATACTCAGCCTGGTGAGAAGAAGACAGTTCTTAAGAATGTCCTCGATTACATTAAGTTCGAGGGCGAAGGGTACGGCAGAATCGAGGTGAGAGGAAAAATCCGTGGTTCGGTAATGACGGCTGAAAAAGTAGAGGTGCATTTTGATGCGCGTGGAGCGGAGAGTCCGGTGATTATCGGCTTATATAATGCCGACCTTGCGAGCAAACATGACGGACACTGCCGACGATTTGATTATAAGGTGGCGAGGATTAAGACGCTGTTGTTTAACAAAAGTGAGTCGGCGCCGAAACTGGGAATTAAGATATCGGCGGTCGGGGAGTCGGAAGAAGGATTAGGTGTGTGGGAGAGTATAAAAGGATTCTTCGGCAACTTTTTTATCGAGCCGATTGAGGTAGATAAGCTGGGCAATGATACGATGCTGGAGTTCGGACTCGACCTGTGCGGGAAAAAACCAAAATTCACTTTTCCAAAAGCAAAAAATCTGATAATTAAATCGAGTACAACCGCAGATTAGCACAGATATTTGTAAAACGGTTGCGCAACCTTCAAGCGAAAAACGAGAATTAAAGAGTAGGTGAAATTATGGTATTTCGGTATTATACGAATGTGATTTCGCAGGCGACGAGGAGTTTTGCGAGGGGGACGTTTCTATTTGGCCTGTTTTTAGTTGGATTCGGGGTTTTGATTTTAGCTTTGCCTGCTGTGTTTGCATTTCTGGCGGCGATGGTGTTTTTTATAGGGGGGTTCGGAGCGGTTATTACAGCGATTAAGATGTTCCTCGCCAATCGAAGAATGGACAAAATGAACAGCGACGACCGCGAAAACGTGCGGGTGCGCATCGAGCAGCATGAGGAGTTTTAGACATAGAAGCTGCTCTCAAAATCCTAAATCCTAATCTCTAAATCCTAAACAAATTCAAAGCACTAAAAGACAATTTTATAAACCACAGATTTCACAGATTTATCTGATTTTTAGTGTGGCAAGGGCGATAGCTGCGAAAACGCCGGCCAGCAGCCAGAAGCGAACAATGACCTGCGGCTCGGACCAGCCGATTAGATGGAAGTGGTGATGGATGGGGGCGCATTTGAAGACGCGTTTTCCGCCGGTGTATTTGAAATAGAGAATCTGAATTACGACGCTGAGCAGCTCCATTACGAAGACGCCGCCGATAATCAAAAGCAGAATTTCATTTCTTGTGACCAATGCTCCGTAGCCCATTGCAGCACCAAGGGGGAGGGAGCCGACGTCGCCCATGAAGACCTGGGCGGGGTGGCAGTTGTACCAGAGGAAGCCGAGGACCGCGCCGAGGATGGCGGCGTAGAAGATGCTGAGCTCGCCGGACTGCGGGATGGCGGGCAGTAATAAATAGCTGGCCCAGGTGATATGGCTTGTTCGGCCCATGGTCTCGGAGGCGACGTAGCAGAGGACGACGAGGACGGCGCTGACCATACCGGTGCAGCCTGCTGCGAGGCCGTCCATACCGTCGGTGAGGTTGACGGCGTTGCTTGTCAGTGTGAGGTAGAGGATGGCGATGGCGACGAACATCCAGTTGGCCAAGGGCAGAGAGTGCTTGTAAAAGGGCATCCACAGCCTGATGCCGTCGGGGATGTTGACGAAGTCGGTATATAAGAAGGATGCAATCAGGACGGCACCGCCGATTTGGAAGATGAGCTTTTCCCAGACCTTCAGGCCGTCTCTTGTTCGGTGGCGGATGTCGGCGGTGAGCTTTAGCCAGTCGTCGACGGCTCCGAGGCAGCCGAACCAGATTAAAAGGACGAGCGCTTTTTGTACGAAGGGATTGTTCAGCTTGGCCCAGAGCAGGGTGCCGGCGAGTACGGCGAGGATGATGATAAGGCCGCCCATAGTGGGGGTGTTTGTTTTTTCCTTTGTCAGCTCGTTGAGGGCGGCGTGGTGGAATTCGGGGCGGTCGCCGATTTTCTTGCGCATTAACCAGCGGATAATCCTGGGGCCGAGAAGAATCGCGATGACGAAACTGGTCAACACGGCCATTATGCAGCGAAACATTACGTCCTGATAGGCGTAAAAGCCCAGGCGATGGGTCAGACTATCGCGCAGATAATGTAAAAGATGGTAAAACAATTTATTAGGTCACCTGTTAATCGGGACTTTTAAAAAAATCGTTCGCAGTTTTGTTACAGCTTTTTCAAGCGTCGCGCTTCTCGAGCCTTTTACTAATACTATATCGTAATCTTTGATGATTTTGTGCAGACTATCACAGGCAGAATCGACATCTTCGAACCTATAAATTTGCAGGTCTTGTTCGGCAGCATCTTTTGCGGTGGAGGCGGCGACCGAGGCCATAGGTCCGACCGCGATGAGAATCCGGACATTCGATTTGGCGATGTAGTCGCCGAGTTCGGCATGGAGCTGCTCACTTTGAGCGCCGAGTTCGGCCATATCGCCGCAAATGAAGACGGCCCCGGCATTTTGAGCTGAGCTGATTTGCCGGAGGACATCGAGCGCATTTTTCATCGATGCCGGGTTGGCATTGTAGCAATCGTCAATGACGGTCACATTGCCGAATCGTTTTATTTCGAGTCGGCTTGCAACGGCAGGGGTGGTTGCTATCGCTTCGGCAAAATCGGCGGCGTTTATATCGAACTTTCGGCAGGTGGCCCAGGCGGCAAGTGCATTTTCAACGTTGCCTCTGCCACAAATATTAGCTGTCACTCGGACACTATCAATATTGAATCGGATTGATGAGGCCTGGCAGTCGACCTCAAGTGCCTGCACATCACAATCAGGTGATGTTCCGAAGGTCTCGAAAGCAATATTTTTGCTGCGACAGGTGCTGATGAGGTTTTTGTTGTCACCGTTGATTATCAAAGTGCCCTCATCTTTAAGACCCTGGATGATGGAAAGTTTTTCTTCGGCAATTGTTTCGAGATTTCCGAAGCCTTCCAGATGGGAAGGGTAAACGTTGGTAACGAGTGCTATATCGGGTTTGGCGATTTGGGACAGATAAGCAATCTCGCCGGGATGGTTGGTGCCGAGTTCTGCTATTACAATTTCATCGGCCGGGTCTGCGCTGAGTAATGTTAAGGGCAGTCCGATTTCATTGTTGAAGTTCTTTGGCGCGGTGAAGATTCTGAAGTGTCGGGATAATACATGGGCGGCGATGCGTCTTGTTGTTGTTTTGCCAACCGAGCCGGTGATGGCGACGACCTTGAAGTCGCATTTTTTTCTGTATTGGGCCGCGAAATTTCCAAGGGCCTTTTTAGTGTCGGCCACTTTCAGCAGACGATGCTCGATATTTTCCGGGCCGTGGTAACCGCTTTCAACTACAGCACAGAGTGCGCCTTTTTCCAGGGCGTCGGTAACGTAGTTATGGCCGTCGTATTTTTCACCGCGGAGTGCGAAAAAACACTGTCCGTTCGCGGCAGTGCGAGAATCGGTGTTGACAGAGTTAAAGGGAGTTTCGGGAAATGTTCCTTTAGTTCCGAGTATCCGCGCCAAATGTCCTACCGAAAAGTCACCCATCGCCGTTCTTTGCCAAATATCGTTAACAGCAGGCAATCCGTTTGTTAAATCTTGGTGCGCAGTATAGAACCAGAGGCATTAAATATCAAGCTTAACCAAGTGATGTATGGCAGAGGGTTATTTGAAACTGTGCAGCAGGCGTTTGATGGGCTGGGCCAAGTCGATTATTCGGTCTTTTATTCGCCGCATGCGGATTTTTTTTGCCAGTAGCTTTAGCTGGTCATCATCACCGAGTGCCTCTCTGGCAACGTCGAGCATTTCGGCAGCCTGATAAATTTTTCCCATATCGTAGTATATATTGGCCAGGCTGACCATTGCCCGGGTGTGGTCGGGGTCGATATCGAGGGCATGGCCGAAGAACTCGGCAGCATCTTCCAGTCGGTCAAGTGCCAAGGTCGCAAGACCCAGATAATAATAGGCCTGTGCATTTGCGAAATCCAAATCAGTGGCCATCAGAAAACATCGCAGGGCCTCGTCGCAGTAATCGGCCTGCATGAACATCGAACCCATTCCGACCAGGACGTCACTATCTTCGGGGATAAGCTCAAGCTCCCAGTCGAGATACGCCTTGGCCTGTCGCCAATTTCCCTTTTTCAGCGCGCAATAAGCCAATCGGTATCGTGGACCTTTTAATTTAGAATCTTTTTGCAGCGCCTTATCGAAGAGTTCTTTAGCCTCTTCGTACTGTCGGTTATTAAATGCAATCTCTCCGAGACAGAACAGAGCCGGTGCAAAATCGGGGTCGAGCTCAAGAATGCGGTTGAACTTTTCCTTGGCCGCTTCGATCTCACCGGTCTGGATGAGTAATTGGCCGAAGTCAAAGATAGCTTCTGTATCACCGGGATTGTTTCGCAGTTCGCAAAGGAAGTGCTCTCTTGCCTTTTCCAAATCACCGTCGGCCCAATATGCCTGTGCAATGCGGTAATTGATTTGCGGGTGTGTCTTTTCGAGTTCGGCGGTTCTCAGCCAGCATCCTACAGCCTTTTTGTATTGACCCTGGATGAACAGGCAGTTGCCGATGTTGTAGTAGCACAGGGCGCAGTCGGGGTCGATTTGCTGGGCCATATAGAACATTTGTTCGGCGGAATCGTACTGTTCCATCTCGGTGTAAGCAATGATGCGGTTGCAGTAGCACGGTTCGAACATCGGGTCGATTTCCTGTACCTGTTCGAAGGTTCGAATCGCCAAATCATATCGGCCGGTACGGGTATAATCCACCGCGAGCGAGTTCAGTATCTCAACGTCAGCGGGGTTAAATTCGAGGGTTGTTTTGTATTCCTTAATAGCTTCTTCAAATCGATTGATGGAATCAAGTGTAAGAGCTTTATCGAAGTGCCAGGCGCTGTTGGCCGGGTTAATGGCGATTGCTTCTTCCAGTTCAGTTAGTGCCTGTGAGCACTGGCCGTCTTCGTATAACTCGAAAGCTTTGCGTGCTTTTGACTCTGCGTTGTCGAATGAACCGAATATTGTCTCTTCAAAACTCACGGGTATCTTTCCTGAGTTAAACGTCTATAAACCGAACTGTAGCCGCCAGCCAGTTTCTTATCGGCAGTAATTCAGGCGGATTTTGTTTCTTTTGGCCAGGTGTTTGCTGTTTTAGGCTTATCCAAAACCGGGGTTCAGATTTTTAACATAAGTCCTTTTTAAATATATAGTTGCATTAAAGCGTTCAGTGGTGTAGGTAAAACCACCACCGTGTGCAAATGCCTTTTTCTGGAAAGTAAGTGACGATGGTCTTATAATACGACAAAATCGTAAAGCGGTTGAGGTTGGGCGGCTCGCTGCGATTTATGTCGAGAGTTAGACGAAATAAGCGTCACAGCCGTTCAACGAAGGACGAATGATATAAGGAATGAGATATGTTTAAAGAAGTCAAAGGACAGCTAACGGCGGGCAAGGGTAACTATGCTATAGTCGTCAGTAGATTTAACGAGTTAATAACGGCTAAGTTACTTTCCGGAGCGACGGATTGTTTAACGCGTCACGGCGCGACCGAGGGACAGATATATATTGTATGGGTTCCCGGGGCGTGTGAGATAACGGCTGCAGCCAGACGACTTGCCAAGAGCGGCAAGTACGCAGCAGTGCTGTGTCTTGGTGCAGTGATTAGAGGTCAAACACCACATTACGATTATGTCTGCCAGCAGGTCGTGCGCGGTATCGGTCAGATTAATTATGACTGTGATACACCGGCTGTCTTCGGAGTGCTTACGTGTGAGACGCTTGACCAAGCGGTGGACCGCGCTGGAACAAAGATGGGTAATGCCGGGGCCGATGCGGCGCTTACCGCTATGGAAATGGCGAGTGTGCTGGAACAGATATAGCAGGTCGTTGAACGGTTGCGAGGCTCGTGACGATTGCGTTGAACGTTAAGACGTTCGGTTAAACGAGCCGTGAAACCGATAAGCGAAAGACGAGAAATAAAAGTGGACAAGAGAACAAGAGCCAGAGAGCTCGCAATGCAGGGACTTTATCAGCTTGATGTTCAGGGCTCCGAGCTGCTTGGGTCTTTGGGCGATTATTTCATTGAGAACGAATCCGACGATTCGATTCGAGCGCTGGCTTTAAAGTGGTGTAAAGAGGCCTGGCAAAATCTTGAAGATTGCGATGAGCTGATAAGCCGGGCGAGTATTAAATGGCGGTTGTCTCGACTTTCGCCGGTTGATAAAAGTATTTTGAGGATGTCGGTTTATCATTTGAAATGCTGTCCGGATATTCCTCCGAAGGTTGTTAT